>JAZFTU010000001.1:0-8142 GCA_036446855.1 Hydrothermarchaeaceae archaeon (SeqCode)
ACCGCCCCTATAATTGGCAGAGTCATGACAGATTCACCCGCGTTTACCACCATCATTGGTAGGGCCACAGGCAGGGTCAAGAGGGGCTTTTGCCACTGGGAAAGTCCCTTCTTCCATCCCAGTAAATCGTCCAGCATTCCAACTATCGTGATTCCGAGTATTGTGGAAACCGCCGCCAGTATGAAAATGAGATTTGTTGCATTTTTAAAGTAAAATGTGCTCAGGCCGATATAAGTAATAATCCCTGCCATAAAACCTGCAACTATTACTACGCCTCCAAACTCGGCCACGGCCGGCTTATCGAATTTGTTTACGTCCTTTCCCACGAGCCCCGTCTTTTTTGCAGCTCGTATCCAGTAGGGCATCATAAGATACGTGGTAAGGAAGCTTGCAATCAGACTGGTGAGCAGCAGGTAATCCATATCCCTACTACAAATCTGCCGGATATATAATTGTACTGGATTGAGCGTTTGGAATTAAAATACCAACACAGGGGACTAGGACTTTTGATTTGAGATAAAAATCCATTTTTCGAACTAAAGGATAAATCACATGGGGGGCTTAAGATATTTTTTTGCATTTTCGATTTCTTCTTTTGTGCCGATTACTAAAAGGACGTCCCCCGCCTTTATGAGATTTTGGGGCTTTGGATTTCGGATGGTCTCTTTTCCCCTTTCGATTGCTATAATTGTGACGCCTGTAAAGGTTCTAAGCTCTGTTCCTGCAAGGGTTTTTCCAGATGCTGGAGAGCTGGGATGGATTTTCAATCTACCTAGGCTAAATCCCTCCTCTTTTTTGGGCCCGCCCACTGCTGCAAGGTATTTACCTGCGCTTTCTCTTTCCTCTTCGGTGCCTATTATCAAAAGGATATCACCTTCCTTTAGGGGTTCTGAAGGTCTGGGATTTCTTATGGTTTTTCTGCCCCTTTCAATAGCGACGATTGTGACCCCTGTAAGGGTTCTAAGCCCTGTTTCTCTAACAGTCTTACCCGTAGCCGCAGAGCCGGGCATTATCTCCAGTTTTTCGAGTTCAAAATCCCGGTCAACTTTCAGACTTTCTATCAGGAAATTTAAATCCCCTGGAGCAGTCTTTTCCTCGGCAAGAAGGGTCTCGGTTATCATTTCGTGTAAATTGCTGTGAAACCCCCTTATGGTTCTCCAGAAAAAATATCCTGAGAGAGCGATGAAAATTAATATGCTAGAATTCATAATCATGCCGTGGCCGACTGCCTCGGACACGATGACCGGGAGAAGAGTAAGGGTAAATATTATTACCGCCAGTACATACGCTGCGTTTCTAATGGCTTTATTAAAAATTTCCAGGCCGAGGAACCTTATTTTAGTACTTGCGACATCTATAGACAGGTCTATGAGTTTTCGGATGTTCTGGGTCACCATGTAAAGGGGCGGCAGGGATAATATAATCCCAAGCACGATTAAAAAGACAGTGGGCCTGAGCCAGTGTGGGGGCATAAGGCCCATATATGCAAAGATAAGCCCTCCAACAGTGGAGAGGGTATCAAAGGCATAATGCCGGATGACTAACACCCCCTGATAAATAATGATTATGATTAAGGCATTAATTGCTATATCTCTGACAATTTTTTGGAATTTGCCTGCAGCTTTGCTGTCCCGCTTGAACTGCCCGTTTATTGTGTGAATCCAATTTATTAAAAATTTGACAAAGCTCTTCACCGGTACAGGAGTCCTGCTACCTATGAGCACTGTGAGTTTATCAGAGTATGAAAAAGATGCTGGCCCAATGAAGGTTGTAACTATTGCCATTGCAACTGTTATCAGGTAAAATTCCTGCCCTACTACTCCCTGGTCGACCCCAAGTTTTGCTATTATGAACGAGAATTCTCCCCTGGGCACCATTCCAAGCCCTGCCCTCATGGACGTAAGACCGGTATAACCTGCAAGATACAGCCCCAGGCTTACGGCAGCCAGTTTCCCTAGAACTGCGAGAACGGATATAATGGTAATTTCGAATAAAAAGTCCTTTATGATGAACGGGTCTACAAGCATCCCTATGCTTATGAAAAACATGCTGGCGAAAATATCCCTTACCGGGTCGGTAAGTTTTTCGAGCTCCTTTTGGCATTTGGATTCAGAGATTATTGCGCCCATCGCAAAAGCACCGAGGGCGACGGAAAATCCCAGGTAATCAGAAAAGGCGGAAAGGGCAAAACATAACCCGAGGGACGTTAAAAGAAGGACCTCGTTTGTACTCGTTTTTCTTAAGCCGCTTATGAACGGTGGGATGAATTTTAGGCCAAAGGCGAGAGTAATCAAGAAAAAAACCGAAATCTTAAAAACAATCATTGTCATGTCCCAGAGCAGGTCAACACCAACCATGCTGAAGCTGCCTAGAATCGTGATCAGGGCAATCGCCCCAACGTCCTCTATTATCAATATTCCCAATATCAGGAGGGAGTACTCTTTTCTAAGAGCCCCTTTATCCATTAGAAGTTTTAGGATGACTGCTGTGCTGCTGAAGGCGAGAACGCCCCCGAGAAAAATGGATTCGATGTAAGACCAACCCAGCATTTTCCCCAGGGTATTTCCTATGGCGAGGAACATAAATATCTCCAGGGTCCCCACCACAATGGCCAGGGCGCCCACCCTTCTTAGCTTTTTTATATTGAACTTGAGGCCCATTGAATACATGAGGATGATAATCCCAAGCTCCGCAAACACGTTTATGGCATCAATGTCATGTACCAGCTTGAGAGCAAAAGGCCCGATGAGAATACCTGCAATCAAGTACCCAAATACGGCAGGCTGTTTTATCCTGTGAAAAAAGAGAGTGACTCCAGTAGCAAATAGTAAAACAATAGCAAAATCCTGGATGAAGGTAGTTGCCATTTCTACCCCTCGTTATTTTTTTTCTCTCGCACGTTTTATTGTATTTTTTGCTAGGACATAATCTTTTTGAATCGGTTTGCCTGCCAAAACTCCTGATTTCAGCCGAAGTAAAAAATTAAGATATGCTCACGCAAGCGGACTTTTCTTAAAAAGAAAACTTTGAAGAGAAGAAAGGAGCACGACCGAAGGGAGTGCGGGTTTTTGGGGTGAAGACATGCAGCCTTTTTTTCTACGAAAAAACCCGGGGGAAAAGAAACCTGTGAGCGAAGCGAACAGCAACACAGGGTGAAGACACGAAAAATCATTCATATGAGCTAACAGTAACACGTGATTTTGAGTGGATTCAAATGCCCACGCCGGGATTTGAACCCGGGTCCGAGGCTCCGCAAGCCCCTATGCTATCCAAGCTATACCACATGGGCAATTTTAAAGCCCTTTCAGTCCACTTAAATTCTCAATGTTCACACTCGCTGTAAAATCCAGTTTTAATGGGGTTATGGATATTCGCCTTGCAACCCTTACGGTGTGTACGTCGGTTCCTACCTCCGCATCGGTCACCGGATCTCCCGCTATCCAGTAATAAACGCGTCCCCGGGGGTCACGCCTTTCCTCTACACTGGTTGTGTACATCCTCCTTGCAAGCCGGGTCACCTCAACTTCCATATTTTCGACATTTGTTGGGATATTGACATTTAAGAGGTCAACTCCATCAGGGAGCCCCTTTTCGAGCACGAATTTTGCAAGCTTTTTTAGGACCGCTTTTGCAAGTGAAAAGTCGATATCACATTCCATCGAAACAAACCTTATGGCCTCCATGGAGTGGACTGAAATCGCAATTGAAGGGACTCCCTGGCTTGCCCCTTCAAGCGCAGCACCTACTGTGCCAGAAGTGGTCGCCTCAGAACTCATATTCTCCCCTATGTTTATCCCAGAAATGAGGAGGTCAGGCGTTTTATCGAGAATTCCGTAAATCCCTGAAATGACAGCATCGACAGGCGTTCCGCTAATAGAGTATGCACTTGCTCCGGATAGCTCCCCCTTGGAGACGCTTACCGGGGAAAAAAGAGAAATGGACCTCCCTACTCCGCTTTGCTGTACGGCAGGCGCAACGACAACAACATCCCCAAGTTCCCTGACCGCTTCTACTGCGGCCCTGATTCCGGGAGAGGCTATTCCATCGTCATTTACTATAAGTATCACAACAAAGGATATATAGCCATTCGGTAAATAGCTTTCTGAAATGGCAACCGGCAGAAAACTTGACCACATAAACATATCACTCAGGGAGGATGTTCAAGCTCATATAAAAAATGGCTTTAGCGACCTCACTTTTGTTCACAGGGCCCTTCCTGAAATCAACCGCGATGACGTTGATGTAACAACTGAATTCTTCGGAAGAAAGATAGGCTCACCCATAGTAATAGCAGGCATGACAGGGGGGCACAAAAGGGCAGAAGAGATAAACGAGAATCTTGCACTTGCAGCAGATGAACTGGATATCCCCATGGGGGTGGGAAGCCAGAGGACGGCCATTGAAAACGAGAGACTGTCTTACACTTACTCTATTGCAAGAAAGGCAGCACCCGACATATTTTTAATCGGAAACCTCGGGGCCGTGCAGTTCTCAAAAGGGTACGGGATAAAAGAGGCAAAAATGGCGGTGGAGATGATAGATGCAAATGCCCTTGCCCTGCACTTAAACTCGCTTCAGGAAGCGATAATGCCTGAAGGGGATACACAATTTAAAGGCGCCCTAAAAGGCCTTGAGGGGTTAAAAGACCTGGGAGTTCCGGTAATAGCAAAGGAGACCGGGGCAGGGATAGCAAGAGAGGAGGCAAAACTCATAGAGAATGCCGGAGCAGAAGGAATAGACGTAGGGGGGCTAGGCGGGACATCATTTTCTGCCGTCGAGTACTTTCGGAGCAAGGGCCTTGAAAAGACATTTTGGGACTTTGGAATCCCGACAGCCGTATCTACAATTGAATGCATTGATAGCACAAATTTAAATATCATTTCCACAGGAGGCATAAGAAACGGGCTCCAAGTGGCAAAGGCCATATCTTTAGGTGCAGTCGCCTGCGGCATTGCCCACCCCCTGTTAAGCGGGGCTACTAAAGGAAAAAACGAAGTTTTGAAACTTCTAAACAGGATAATAGAAGAACTGAAAACAGCGATGTTTCTTGTTGGTGCCAGAACCATCAAAGACCTAAGAGGAGTAGATATTGTGATAACTGGTGTGACAAAAGACTGGCTTGAAAACCGGGGCATCGACTGTAAAAAATATGCAAGGAGATAATTTATGAAAATCACGACAGTTGGGGGATATGAAGAGGTGGGGAGAAACATGACCGCGATTGAGGTCGGAAATGAAACCTTTATAATCGATATGGGCATCCGCCTGGACAGGGTGATGATCCACGAGGACACCGACATCTCAAAGATGGGACAAAAAGAGCTAATTGACAAAGGGATAGTGCCAGACATCTCAAAAGTAAAGGGGAACGTTAAGGCAATAATACTCGGACACGCACATCTCGACCACATAGGGGCTGTAGCAAAGCTCTCTAAAAATTTCAAATCCGCACCCATAATCGGGACTTCATTAACTTTAGAGCTTATCAAGCATGAGATGAGATATAACAAGATCCCAAACCGGCTGATAACATTGGAGCAGGGGGAAACAACCGACATAACCTCAAATATCAGCATCGAGTTTGTGAGGATGACACACTCCATCCCCCAGTCCACAATGTGTGCTGCCCATACTTCAGAAGGAACACTCCTATACGCAAACGACTTTAAACTTGATGACACCCCCATGATAGGAAAAAAACCGGATTATAAACGGCTCAAAGAGCTTGGAAAGGAAGGCATAAAAGCGCTCATCGTCGAGTCAGTGGGCGTTGGAAAGGAAGGGAGGACCCCTTCTGAAGAGATTGCCCATAAGCTGGTTGAGGACATCCTTTTAAAATCAGACCCGGATAGGGGGGTTTTGATTACCACGTTTTCATCCCAAATAGCAAGAATTTCCAGCATAACGGAAATTGCGAGCAGAATGGGAATTACGCCGTTACTTTTGGGACGTTCCATGGAGAGATACACGAGCATCGCTGAGAAGCTGGGCATTTTAGACCTCCCGGGCGGCACCCAGGTATATGGAGACCAAAAGTCCATAAGGAGGATTCTTGAAAAAGTTGTAAAGGAAGGAAAAGAAAAATACCTGCCAATTGTTACGGGTCACCAGGGAGAGCCAGATGCCCTGCTTTCGAAAATAACAGCAGGAAAGCTCCCGTACAGGATAGAAAAGGATGACCAGGTTATATTTTCCTCCGGCATAATACCCAATCCAATAAACGTGGCAAATCGTTACGCCCTTGAGACAAAACTCCAGATGCTCGGGGCAAGGATTTATAAGGATGCGCATGTATCGGGCCATGCATCAAAAGAGGACCACAGAGACGTTTTGAAGATGCTAAACCCAGAAAACATTATCCCCTGCCACGGAAATCTTACCATGCTGGCAACATATGCCGAACTTGCCGAGGACCTCGATTATTCCATAGACAAGGATGTGTATCTGAGAAGAAACGGACAGACGGTAGTGCTATAATTTTCGATACTTCTTAAGCTTGTCTTTTAAGCTCCTGTCTTTTAGCGCAAGGATTTCGAGGGCCAAAAAAGCGGCATTTTTGGCATTGTCCACGCCCACTGTCGCTACCGGGACTCCGGGAGGCATTTGTACCATCGACAATAGTGAGTCCAGTCCGGAAAGCTTCACATCCCGGGGGAGGCCTATTACCGGCTTTACAGTATGGGAGGCTATCACGCCGGGCAAGGCCGCAGAAAGGCCGGCTATTCCAATGAAAATTTCAGATTCGGATTTTTTTATTATTCCCTTTAATTTTTCGGGCGTTCTGTGCGCAGATGCGACGAAGGAATCATGGTCTACGCCGAATTCATCCAGCACGGTTTCTACCTTTTTTACAAGTTCCTCATCTGATTTGCTGCCGGAAATTATAGTTATCATTTTAACCTCGAGATTGCCTTTTCTATTCTGCTCACGCCTTCTTTTATGTTTTCCATGCTTGTAGCATACGACAGCCTCAAAAATCCCTCGCCCTGCTTTCCGAACGCGCGCCCGGGAACGGCGGCAACTCCGTTTTCCAAAAGATAGCTTGCAAGCCTGAACGAGTCAGGCTCTATAGCCTTGAAATTTGCAAAAGCGTAGAAGGCCCCCATTGGAAGAGTGCACGTAACGCCTTCGATTGCATTTAATAATCCTACGATTGCGTCTCTTCGCTTTTTGAATTCTTCTGCCATCTCTCTTACGCAGTTCTGGGGGCCGGTGAGTGCCTCAACGCCCGCCTTCTGAACAAATGAAGTGGCGTGGGATACCGAGTGCGCCTGAATACGCATCATTGCCTTTATTATTTCAAGGGGAGCCGCAGCGTATCCAAGCCTCCATCCAGTCATTGAATAAGCCTTCGAAAATCCGTTTATGGTGATGGTTCTCTCCTTCATGTCGTCAAGTGACGCTATGCTTATGTGCTCGCAGTCGTAAGTCATGGGCTCGTAGACTTCATCGGAGATGACCAGAATGTCCCTATCTTTGCAGATATCTGCAATCCCTTTCAAGTCCTCCTTTAGCAGAACAGAGCCTGTCGGATTGTTGGGGGAGTTTAGGATGATAGCGCGTGTGCTGCCGGTTATTTTCTCTTCTATCGCATCTGCCATGAGTCGAAATCCATCTGCTTCATAAGTGGGAATGAAGACAGGTTTTCCATCTGCAAGCTGGACTATCGGAACGTAGGACACCCACCAGGGGTCCGGTATTAAAATTTCGTCTCCGGCTGTTGTGATTGCCTGGACTGCCTCGTAAATAGCCTGCTTTGCGCCGGGGGTTGCGATAATCTCATCAGCACTATAACTTACTTTGCTGTCCCTCTTCAGCTTTTCAGAAATCGCCTCACGAAGCTCTGGTATTCCTGGAGTTGGCGTGTAGTAGATGAATCCTTCCTCAACTGCCTTAAAAAGAGCGCTCTTTATATGTGCAGGGGTGTCAAAATCTGGCTCCCCGGCCCCAAGGGTTACAATGTCCTTTCCCTCCTTACTTAGGGCCTTTGCCCTCGCCGTTATTTCCAGCGTCGCAGATGGTTTTACTTTTTTTACCTTTGCAGAAATCACAAGTCCACCCAAAGACTTTTTTATCGCAGTCTACTATTTAAACGATATGAAGAGAGTCGGGATAGCAGATACGACATTTGCAAGATACGAC
>JAZFTU010000002.1:0-3220 GCA_036446855.1 Hydrothermarchaeaceae archaeon (SeqCode)
ATCGTCATCACAGGCAACGCGACCATGCAAAACGCGATTGATGCACTGGGGGACGGTGCAAGCGGTTACTTTGTAAAGCCCCTTGTAATTGACGAGGTAATCCACCGGGTTGATGAAGTGCTGGAAAAACAGGGGCTTCGGCGGGAGCTCAATGAGTCACTTCAGAGATACAAGGGGCTTGTCGAGACATCCACTGATGCCATCATTTCTATAGATAATACAGGCGAAATAGTCCAGTGGAACGATGCCGCATCCAGAATTTTGGGTCATTTAAGCGACGATGTAATTGGAGAGAAGATCGACATTTTAATTCCTGAGAATTATTTTAAGAGGCATAAAAAGGGCCTTCAAGGATTCCTTAAGACCGGAGTCCACCGGCTCATAGGGAGGTCGGTTGAGATGGAGGGCCTTCGCAAGGACGGCACTATCGTTCCAATAGAGATTTCCCTTTCTGTAGCGAGAGATAATGGCACCCGCGTATTCACAGCGATTATCAGGGACACAACCAAGCGAAAGCGGGCAAAGGATGAGCTGATACGTTCAAAGGAATTTAGCGAGACCGTTCTAAACAGCATGAACGATGCCGTCTCCATAATCGACGTGAGCGACTTTAAGATAGTTGGGACAAATCGAATTTTCCTCGAAAGTTTAGGCCTCAAGGAAAAAGATGCAATAGGAAATACATGTTTTAAGATGACCCATCACAGGGATAGCCCGTGTATCCCCCCAGATGACATGTGCCCCCTTACAGAATCTATGAAGACAGGCGAGCACTCGGTGTTTGAGCACGTGCACTATGTCAAGGACGGGAGCCAGTTATTTGTCGAGGTCTCTGCATCACCCATAAAGGATGCAAAGGGGAAAATCATACAGGTCGTTCATGTTGCAAGGGACATTACAGAGCGAAAGCGGGCAGAAAAGGAATTGCAAAGTTCTTATGAAAAACTCAGGCATGCCTATTCCGAGCTGGAGACCCTGGACGAGCTAAAGGGCAGCATTATTGATAACGTAAGCCACGAGCTGCGCACCCCAATTACCATTGCAAAGGGGGCACTGGAAATGATGGAGGGAGAGACAGACCCGGAGTCAATGAGGAAATACAACGTAATAGCAAGAAAGGCCCTTGTCCGGCAGAACATGATAGTAGAGGATTTGATAGGGGCTGCGAAGATAAAGAAGCATGAAAGAGAGTTATTCTTGGAGAACCTGGAAGTTGAAAGTCTCCTGACCCTCTCAAGCATGGAATTCAAAGAATTCGCGCTGGAGAAAGGCATTGGATTCGACATCGATATCGAGGGGGGCCTCCCCCCGGTGAGGGCGGATTTTAAGCATGCCGGGCATGTGCTCAGGAACCTTTTGAGCAACGCGGTGAAGTTTACCGGGGAGGGCGGTGTAACTATAGATGCGAAGCGCAAAAAAGATATGGTCGAGATATGCGTTGCGGACACGGGCATCGGGATGTCCAAAGAGCAATGTGACAAAATCTTTCAAATCCTGTATCAGGTGGATGGGAGCACCACGAGGCGCTATGGTGGGACGGGCATGGGGCTTACGATAGCAAAAGACATTGTCGAGGCACATGATGGAAAAATTTGGGTCGAAAGCGAGCCGGGCAAGGGAAGCAGGTTTTATTTCACCCTGCCCGTGGCAGATATGTGAATCAATGCTTCCCCTTCTCCCACATCAAATCAAAATACTGGCTTAATGCGGAAATCATGCTCTCGTCCATAGTTATTGCAACTTCCTTTTTTAGCGGGAGATTCTTCTTTTCGTCTGCAGAAAAGACTGCGATTTTATCAGATATTCCCGCCCTGAGAGGCATCCTTTTCGCGTATTCGATTTTTGCGTTTATCCCCCCTAAAAACTCAATGACCTCTGATTGAATCTCGCGTCCCCTACTGTCGAGCACTTCAGGGTCTAAAAGCATGACCCTGATTTTGACGCCTCTTTCGCTCGCTTCTTTAAGCTCAGAAAAAACCCGTGGAAGGTACTCAAAGACGCCTGAAAGTATGCGTATCTCTTTTTCTGCGGATTTGTACATCCTCCTTGTCTCGATTGTTGAGACCTCGCCTGCAGGTATTAGCTCAAGAAAATTTCCAGCGCTCTCAGGCTTTCCTGCCTCGAAAAGCGCATTTAGTCCAGGGATAAGACTATCTTTTATCTCCTCCATGATTCCAAGTTCCTTTTCATTTTTTTCCCGCCGGTATTCCAGGATATTTGTGAGTGCGGTATCCGGGTCAAGAGCTATGTAGATGGCGGGCCTTCCGGGCCTTTTTCTTACGGCGCCCATCTCGATAAGCTCGCTGAGTATCTGGTATACCCTCGCCTTTGGGATGTCAACAAGACCTGTAAGCTCTGTTGCCTTTGCCTCCGAGAGCGCGAGAGCCCCGACAAAGACCTTTGCCTGGTATTCAGTGAGACCGAATTTTAACAGGTCCCCCGCCTTTTTTTCGAGTTCGTTTTTTCTCATATTAACTGCCCTCGCATAATATAATGCCAAAAGTTATATAAATAGGTTACTACGATATATAGTAACTAAAGTTTGTAGAGGTTACTCAAAAATGAAAGTTTTAATATTGGGAATGGATGGATATATCGGATGGGGCCTTGCCATGAGCCTTGCGAAGGCAGGAAATGAGGTGTCGGGCGTGGACAATTTCTCAAGGAGGGATTTTGTAGGTGAGATGAACAGCCATAGTGCCCTTCCATTGAAGTCAATGGATGAGAGGCTCTCTTCCTTCGAGGCAGAATTTGGCGGGAAAATAGAGTTTTGTGAAGGCGACTTACGGGACTATGACTTTGTCGAGGACGTGCTGAAAAAATATGAGCCTGACTCGATTGTGCACCTCGGAGAGCAGCCCAGCGCCCCTTACTCGCAGATAGACGTAAATCACGCCGCATTTACGCAGACAAACAACGTTACAGGCACGCTTAACGTGATTTTCGCCCTCCATAAGGTTGTCCCGGAGGCGCACCTCCTAAAGCTCGGCACGATGGGAGAGTACGGGACGCCCAACATCGACATTGCAGAGGGATTTTTTGACATTGAATACAAAGGCAGGAAAGATACCCTCCCCTTCCCAAAACAGCCGGGAAGCTGGTACCACTGCTCCAAGGTCCACGATACGATAAATATCGCCCTTGCATGCAGGATATGGGGCATCAGGTCAACCGACATAATGCAGGGGGTTGTCTACGGCACGAGGACCGATGAAATCAT
>JAZFTU010000003.1:0-4810 GCA_036446855.1 Hydrothermarchaeaceae archaeon (SeqCode)
GAGCGAGGTATGAATAAGAATGTAATCTGCACCGAGGTCCTCAAGCTCCTTAGCCCGTCTAGTCTTATTCTCTACTCCAATCAGGTCCGCCATTATCCCAACGTCGTGGGCATTTGCAGAGTTTACCGCTCTTTTGATAGTAAAATCACTTGCGAGGCCGAGGATGCAGACAACGTCTGCGCCATTTTTGGCCGCCATCTCGACCTCGAGGTCTCCTGCATCCATTGTCTTCATGTCTGCTACGACCGTGCAGTCTGGAAATTTTTCCTTTATCCTTTTTACGGCAGTCATCCCATGGTTTTTAATAAGGGGTGTACCTACCTCGAGCCATCTGGCTCCGCCCTCCACCGCCTCCTCAGATATGGTAATTGCGTCCTCTATGGAGAGGAGGTCTAATGCGACCTGCAAAACTGGCATGGTCATTAATTTTACTTATGTAGCATAAATAATTTACAATATTTTAGTAGTTAAACTTACAAAAAGTTACTAAAATATGGAAGATATAAAAAACTTTACATTTAAACTCGACTCTGCAGGTAGCATCAGCGATATATTTGAGCTGGTAAAAGATGCCGTCTGGAAGACTAAAAATACAGGCAGGGCAGGCCTTTCCCTCGGTCTTGCCGATCTCAGTGTAGGATGGGACTCCTGGATAGGGGCTTTTCACCAGATAGGCTCAAACCTCATTGTCATGAACAAGGCCCCCATCAGGGGAATCTATGCCTCTGACCTTGACCTCTATAAGCCCTATGTCTTCACCGTCCTCCTCCACGAGTACATTCACAGTCTGGGATATGTTGATGAGGCCCTCACAAGAACGATTGTCTATGATATCTGCAGGGAGCTATTTGGGGAGGAACACGTATCCACCCGGATGTCTCTTGATATGGGGCACTTTTTCCCAAAACTTACTTACGGCCCTGAAGATTATCAGCTTGAAGAGACTATAAAAATCGAGCTTATAAGAGACTTTGACCGGTCAAGCACTGAATATATTATGTAGTTTTCAAATACTGTTTTGGACGTTAAATGTAAACATGTTTACAAAGGGTGAGAAGTTTGAATATAACTATAAGGGACGTGGATGAGAGGGTCTTCAGGAAGTTCAAGGCAGAAGCGGTAATAGAGGGCGCACGGCTCGGCAGTGCGGTGACAAATGCAATGAAATTCTGGATTGATAAAAAGAAAAAAGAAAAGCGCCCTGAAAAAAGCCTTCTCAATTTAAAGCCAATCGACTGGGGTTTAAACACCGAAAAGAGTAGCGTAGAAATCGATGAGATGCTCTACGGTGATTAAATGGGCGTGTTCATCGACTCTTGCGTGTTCGTGGCATATTATAACGAGCGGGATATGCACCATAAAGCGACAGTAGAACTGATAGAGAAGTGTGCCGAGGGCGATTTTGGAGAGCTTTTCGCCTCTGACTATGTATTCGACGAGGTAGTTACAGTAACGCTGGTTAAAATCGGCCTTAAAAAGGCGGTTGCACTCGGTGATCATCTGTTAAACTCGGAAGTCACATTGCTTGAAGTCGACAGAGATGCGTTCACAGCGGCTTGGGAGGAGTTCAAAAGCGCAAAGATGAGCTTTACCGACTGCACGAATATTGCGGTGATGAGACTCCACGGAATAGACAGAATCCTGACTTTTGATGGGGGATTTAAAAAAGTAAAGGGGATAAAGGTTATACCGTAGTCAGCATCGAACTCCTCAGAAGTTCGTCATCGCCCTGAACAGCCCCCTTAAAGAACGCCCATCTCTTCGAGAAATGCCTTCACAGCACCATTTACATCCTTTGCACAGGTTATGGCTCTTCCGACCACCAGGATGTCTGCTTTTGAGGCTAGGGCCTCTTTTACTTTAGGCACCTTAATTCCCCCGGCCACAGCCACAAGGCCACCCCCTATGGCCTCTTTTATTTGGGGGATATTGCCCCACTGGTGCTCCGCATCGGTTAGTTCCAGGTCTATTGCCCTGTGAATTTCAACGATATCGGGCTTTATTCTCAGTTGATTTAAAACAGCTATAGGGTCATGCAGGTTTATAGTGTCTAGAAGAGCCAGGGTGCCCGCCTTTCTGCACTCCTCGATGAACTCCTCCTGGGTCTTTATTGGCGCAAGGCCCGAGTAGGCCGCAACATCGGCGTTGGCCTCGCCTGCTATCCTCGCCTCGAGTTTTCCAGAGCTAAGCGTCTTTAAGTCAGCAAGTACCACAGAATCCGGTCTTATTCGGTGGATTTTCTGGCAGACCTCAACACCATACCTCTTGATAAGGGGAGTTCCTGCTTCGATTACTATGGCCTCATGGTCCGGAAGGCCCCTTATGACGCCCTCAACTCTCCTCCAATCAGGGATGTCGAAGGCCACCTCAAGGTAAGGGGGGTTATTCAGTTTGTCATTTTTGGATTCCTTCATTTTCTTTTCCTCTAAAAGTCTGTCATTATCCTGAACTGGTCCACTTCATAGACCCCCATTTCCCGCAGGTATGACCTGGCAGTGTCGTTTATGTCTTTTGAACAGGTGATGGTTCTCCCGACAACCAGGATGTCTGCACCCGCGGCAAGTGCTCCCTTAGCCTCTGGCACCCCAAACTCGCCTGCAACGGCAATCAGGGCATTTCCTCCGCAGGCCTCTTTTACTTCCTGTACCTGCCCCAGGCCTTCTGAGCCGTGGAGTTCTACGATATCTGGTTTTTTGCTCAATTGTTTGATTATGTCCACCGGGTTTGGAAGATTGATGGTGTCCATGTAAGCCAAGGCCCCCACCTTATGGGCCTCTTCAATGAACCTTTCCTGGGTCTTTAATGGCGCACGCCCAGAAAATGAAATCACATCGGCTGTAGCATCCCCTGCCATCCTGGCCTCTAGGTTCCCGGTATCCAGGGTCTTCATATCAGCGATGAGTACGGATTCTGGCCTTATCCTGTGGATTTTCTGGCAGACCTCAACACCGTACCTTTTGATAAGGGGGGCGCCTGCCTTGATTATTATACCATCTTTCCTTGGAAGGGACTTTAGGACGCCCTCAATCCTTCTCCAGTCGCCAAATTCCAGTTCAACGCAAAGATACGGCGGCGCTTCCAGGTTATTTATCCTGAATCCTATCATGTCATGCATGGATTTGGGCTTCTCCTCCATCACGACGTCAATATCTGGAAAGCCCTCCACGGCCCTTTTTATGGCAAGTTTTGTTGCAGCATAATTGTAGCGATAAACCCTCTGGTAGTCCTTTCCTCTTGGATGGATGAATACTGATACGATGACTACAATGTCCTCTACTTTATCCCTTGGTATCACGCCATTCTCCACTGAATCGACAACGGCCTTGGCAACGGCGCTCTGTGCAGGTCCGAAAATCAATTCTGCCCCTTCAAGGTTCCTTATAGTGACCTTGGGCACGATGAGGGTTGCAGGTTTTACAGGAAGGTTCGGCCTCACAACAGCGAGGATAGGCGTATGTCCCATTCTGGGCTGGGCAAGAGAATTTGCAAAGGATTGGCCCAACGGTCCGTTTTTATGCCCTATCATAAGGTCGATGTGGGCGATTTCTGGCATCTCTCCTACAAGGGCCTCCCCAATCTGGAAACTCTTCTCAATCATAGTGTTCCACTCTATGCTCATAGTCCCTGTTAATCGCAAAGTCCCTAAGCTCACTATCTCCATGCCATATCGTTATGTGAATCCAGCCGGACCTGTCATCAAGGCCTACAATCTCCCTGCAAAAAGTTGGAAAATCTGGGGGGAGAGTGGTATTTTTCCTGATAAGATAATCAAGATAATCACTGAGGAACGCTATCCTGCCTCCGATACCTTTCTCTTTTAGTTTTACTTTCAATTTCTTATGGAATACGCACTCATCTTCGTTAATTTCAACGGTCTTGTTCAAGTCAATCACCGAATTCAACAATTGTTGGCTCACTGCTTATAAACTTGACGACAATAGATGTGATTGTTGAATAAACAGGGAGGGCAGTTCTTCATAATAACATTTATACTGGGGCACATTCAATTAAAATTGTTGAACTTAAGGGATGAAGTAACATATGGACGTGAACCAGTGAAACTAATTTTGTCACTTTTCATTGTTTTATTTTTAATTTCATCTGTTAGTGCAATTGAAAATGCAGAGCAAATCCACTCTCTGGGATCTTTGGATGCACCCGTGACCATAGATATGTACACAGATTTCGCATGTTCCTACTGCCAGCGTTTCTCAGAACAGGTCCTGCCTCTAATAAAGAGCGAGTACATCGACACCGGCATGGTGAAGCTTGTCTATATGGCATTCCCTATTGTGAGCGACAATTCCCAGAAAGCGGCAGAGGCAGCAGAGTGCGCAGGAGACCAGGACAACTTCTGGGAGATGCACGACAAGTTATTTGGACAGCTGGATGAATGGGGTGATAGTGGGAAGGCTGTAGTTATTTTCAAAAAATATGCAGGAGAACTTCATATTGAATGGACGGCTTTTTCCAGGTGTATTGATACCGGGAAGTATAGAGAGAAAGTCCAAGATCAGAAGGACACGGGGACTTATTGGGCGGTCACAGGAGTTCCGACCTTTTTTATAAACGGAAAGGTGATAACTGGAGCACAGACATTTTCAGTTTTCTAGGATGTGATAGATGAGGCCCTGAGGGGGGAATCTGCAGCAGATAAAGAACCGGGGGCACCTAAATACGATTACATTGAATACAACACAATGGCGGAGGGGAGAGAAGATTTTGGCGATTATGACCCAATAAATCCAAAGTCAATTTTTTACACAGATGAAGAGAAAGCAGTGCTGGTTTATGCTTATAACAGGCTCGA
>JAZFTU010000004.1:0-4252 GCA_036446855.1 Hydrothermarchaeaceae archaeon (SeqCode)
CTGTGAATAAAAATTCACAGAGTATAACCCTTCAAATTCTTCAGGGTTTCTGCTACCTTCTTGCCCCTTGAACTTAATGTATACCGCTTCTTTTCGTCCTGCTGAACCACGCCAAAGGTCTTAAGCTTTCGCAGATGAAAGCTCAGTTTTGTGTGGTCCTCCACGCCAAGCTCTCCGAAAATGCCCATAAAGCTTGACTTCCCATGCAGAAAAAGATGCTCAACTGCTGCCCTTCTTATGGGATTAGAAAGCGAACTTAGCATCTCCTGAACCCCATCATCTTTAACTCCAGAACTGGAAAGACTTTTATTGAAATTTGCCTCTTCTATAACCCTTTTTACGGTTGCCTGAACCTCGCCAATTTTAAATGGCTTTGAGACGTAGTCGCTTGCACCCTCCTTCATCGCCTCGACTGCATTTTCAATTGTGCCAAAGCCGGTTACCATTATCACCCTTACTGCAGGCTTTAACCTTTTACTCTGTCTTAAAACTTCCATACCATCGATTCCCGGCATAACAAAATCTGTTAAAATCACGTCAAAATCCTCTTCTTTTATTCTTTTTAATGCCTCCTCGCCAGAACCAACATTTGAGACCTCATACCCCTCTCGCACAAGAATTTCTGTGACATCCTCACGCATCTGCTCATCGTCATCGACGACCAGAATTTTACTCATATGTATCACCTGCTGTAAGTTTTATAATAAACGACGTGCCTTTTCCTACCTCGCTTTTTACATCGATATGCCCCCCATGCGTCTCTATTATCCGGTAGATTACTGAAAGGCCAAGTCCTGTGCCTTTGCCTACCGGGCGCGTAGTGAAAAATGGGTCAAATATCCGGGGGATATTCTCTTTTGATATGCCCTCTCCGGTGTCCAAAATTTCAACTTCCACAATATTACCCACTTTTACTGTACGAAGAGTAAGCGTGCCGCCATTGGGCATTGCCTGGCAGGCGTTTGTTACTAGGTTAATGAACACCTGCTGTAGCTGTATGGGGTCAGATAGAACTTCTGGCAACTCCTCATCCAGTTCTTTTATTATTTCTATCGTCTTTGTTTCATGTTTTAGTATATCTAAAGTTTTCGCTAAGAGTATGTTTATGTCGGTGAAGATAGGATGGAACTCTGGAGTCCTTGAAAATTCCAGCAGGTTCTTTACAATGCTTGTGGCCCTATCTACATTTTTCTCTATTTTTATGAGCCGCTTTCTGATATCACCGTCATCAATGTCCTGGAGGAGCAACTGGGCATTTATGGATATGTTCGCAAGCGGGTTGTTTATCTCGTGGGCAACGCCTGCTGAAAGCTGGCCCAGGGATGCAAGCTTTTCGGATTGAATGAGCTGCTTTTGGGTGGTGTCAATGTCTTCTGCCATCCGGTTAAATGCCTCTGAGAGGACACCTATTTCATCGTTTGTTTTTACCTTTATCCGGTGGTCAAGTCTGCCCCGCCCCACCTCCCCTGCACCTCTGACGAGCTTCATCAAGGGATTTGTCATAGTTCTTGCAATTGGCGGGACAAGAAATGTTAGGGACACGGTCATGAACAATACCGCAGCAATTATTGCATCCCTCAAAGAATAGATGGGGGCATATACCTCGCTTCTGCCCATCTCGGCAACTATGCACAGCTCTCTTTTATCGAGCCACCGGTATACGCCGAACACAGGCTCATTTTTGTAATTTTCATAATTGCCGCTTACCGACTTCCCGCTAATACACTCGTCAATACCTGCGCTGTGAATTTCTTTTTTTAAAGGCTGTCCGGCCTTAAGCTTCGGGTCAGAGACCGAATAGTAAAACCTGTTTAACAGGAATGTCTCTCCTGTCTCACCGAGTCCAGAGCGCTCACGCATTAAATCGTCTAGGTCGTTTAGGCCCAATCTCCCGGCAAGGACTCCAAGGAGTGTTCCGTTATCGTCTTTTATCGGGGTGGCTACGGTCATAAGCGGCCGGCCATACTCTGGAGTAATGTAAATGTTTTGGATAGCGGTATCCTCCCTTCCATTAATAAAAAATTCACTGCCAGATTTGTCCACCCCCTCTTTTGAGCTGTCTGTGGAGACGAGCACCTCGCCTTCCGGTGAAATATAGAATATCTCAAAGAATCTCTGGTTTTCTCTAAGGGCCGTTTTCATATATTCCTGGGTTTCCTCGTAAGCCCTTAGAGAGATCGGGTCGGCCTTCACCCTTGCAAAAAGTTTTGCAGTATTTTTCTCTAAAATAGGGGAACTTGCTATGAGCAATATGTCTTTTTCGTCCTCAGAAATCCATGTGTTTATTATCTCCTCTTTTAACTGCGTTGTTGCAGTCAGGTACTGGAATGTCTGTTTTTCAATTGCCCTTTTTCCGTTGTCGTAGGTGATTAGTCCGACAGTAGCTAAGGGCAATATTGAAAAAAACAAAAAATATATTATGAGTTTTGTTGTAAGGCTCCGTTTCATTTACTTGCGCCCCTCTTCTGCCTTTTTAATAGTGACTTTTTACTAAAAAGCGGCCTGCTAAATCTGAGTTTTGTAGACGCATTTCGGGCTTTAGGTGTATTGTCACGTCTGGATACCTGCCCGGGATTTTTTGATGTTTTCCGTAAAGACTCAGGATGGTCTTCTCCGACTTCTTTTCTGATTTTCATCAAAATTTCCCCCCGATCAATCTTGCGACGGTGTTTCTTTCCAGAACTTGCCACCCTGGAAACGGCAAGCGAGAACATCGTAGCTATTACGGAGAAGATGAGTAAAAACAGCACCAAAAGTGCTATAAAAGATATTAATTTTAAAATGGTTGACGAAGGAATGGATGAGACTAAAGCGCCCAGTTTTTCTCCAATACCCGCGTTTGGAGTCTTCACCTGGTTAGGCAGCAATTTTAAAATGGGCAAAACCGCCTGGCCCAGTCTTTCCCTTATGCTGACTTTATTGGCGGGGGCCTTTTTAGGTAGCAATGTTATGAATACAGCAGAGCTTTTGACCATGTTTTTGGCAGTGTACGGATTGCCTTTTATATCGGTATAGGAAACGTTTAGAGCAGGGAGCATCACCTCTCTTTTCTCTTTTATTTCTATTGCCTCTATCGTATATGAGAATGTTTTAGACTCGCCCGGACCCAAATCCACGGTATGGGAAAGCTCGCCTGAAACAAGAATTAAACCTTCGGGTACTACATCCGCAAATTCTACGTTTCTTGCGGTACTCTGCCCGGCATTTTTCAGCTCTATTAATACTGTGGAATTTTCTCCCGTGCCCAAAGAAGACTTCGTGACAGTCTTTGATATGTCAAGCTTTGGAGCCCGAAGGTCAACCGGGGATTGAGATATGGTCCTAAAGAAATAGATATTGCGGTCATATGAACCGGCGATTATATAATCACCATTTTTTGAGATGGCAACCGATGATACATATTCTCCTGTCCGGTATTTCCCCACCAATTCGCCAGACGTGCTAAGGAAATATACATTAAAATCCTTTGATGCCGCAGAGATATATGAACCATCGGAAGATATTGCAACGTCCCACACCTCATCTTCGGTCTTGTATTTGAATAGCAGATTTCCTGACCTGTCGAACAGGTATACGTTGTTGTCGTAGGAGCCTGCGGCTACGTATTCGCCGCTTGAGGATATGGAAGTTGTGAGTACTACGTTGTTAGTTCTATATTTAAAGAGCAGATTTCCTGACCTGTCGAACAGGTATACGTTGTTGTCGTAGGAGCCTGCGGCCACGTATTCGCCGTTTGCGGATATGGAAGTAGTGAGTACTACGTCATCTGTTTTGTATTTCCAGAGGCGCTTTCCGGATTTATCAAAAAGGTATACGTTGTTGTCGTAGGAGCCTGCAGCTACGTATTCGCCGTTTGCGGATATGGAAGTAGTGAGTACTATGTCATCTGTTTTGTAGTTCCAGAGGCGCTCGCCGGATTTATCAAAAAGGTATACGTTGTTGTCGTAGGAGCCTGCGGCCACGTATTCGCCGTTTGCGGATATGGAAACAGACCATACCGTATCGTCTGTTTTGTATTTCCATAGAAGTTTTCCGAATTTGTCGAAAAAGTATACATGCTTATCCTTTGACCCGGAGGCTATGTAGCTTCCATCTTCTGTAATGGATATCGACCAGACAACGTCTTCTGCTTTATGTTTCCATAAGAGCTCTCCTGATTTGTCAAAAAGATAGGTGCCGTATCCAAATCCTGCTGTCGTGCTGGTAAAGGTACCTGCTGCCATGTAATCTCCATCAGAAGACATATCTACCG
>JAZFTU010000005.1:0-4352 GCA_036446855.1 Hydrothermarchaeaceae archaeon (SeqCode)
AAGTAGAATCTGTCCCGAGTGCGGGGCAAAAAGAATATTCAAACTCATAGAACAAAATAAAGACAAACTCGATTCAATGGAAAAAAACCCTCACGGAAAACTAAGGGGCATACATATTTGCTTAACTTTTAAAAATGTGCCTGTTGAAGTATGGCGTACAAAAAAATATCAAGACCATATTTACGATTGTGAAAGAAAGTTTTTCCAAAACAAATATGTCCGAAAATTCATAAAAGGCGCAATCATAGCGCATGAGGTAAAACGGCCCCCTGCGGGATATGTTTCTGACAGACCGGGGAGGGATATTTATCCGGTATCTCCCGAAAGGCTCGTAAACTGCCACGTTCATGCTTTTTGCGAGGCCAAATACATACCCCACAAGGCAGGTAAGTCCAGGATTTTTCAGAGGATCTGGAAAAAAATTACTGGTGATTCCTATATTGTATTCATCAAACAGAGCCGGAATTTGTATGGTTCACTTCATGAAGCCGTAAAGTATGTATTATCCCCCGGAAATCTGGGCGATGCTAAAACGTATGCCGAATATATCATGCTGACAAGAAACAGAAAAACCTATAAGACTATCGGAACTTTCAGGGGTTCCTTCAAGCTCTCCGAAAAACTCCCTGAGCACATCTATAAGAAGTGCGAATTTTGTGAGGCTCCCCTTCGCTATGTCGGTAGAATAGGCAAGACCGAGGCTCTCAGGTACTGGCATTTGGCGAATGGACCTCCCATAGATGCTTTCGGGAGATTTACAGATTTAGGTTTTCCCCGGACGTTATCTACATTGAAAAATACCAACCCGTTTCCGATGGAAAAAATAAAAGTGGGAGGTTTTAACGAAAAATGACAAAGGGGAATTTAGCTTTGATATATGACATTGTTGCGTGTGTTCTCTATAATCCTCTTAAAAATGATTATTTCAATACTCGCACCCTTACTCTCTCGCTTACCGATGAAGTAAAAGGGGAGAAGAGAGAAGCAACAACTAAAAAAAGCTCTCTCCTGAAAAAGTTAAAGAATAGCTTTACAAAATATGCCCACAGGCCGGAGGCCCGCCGGAGGCGGGCAGGAGGCCACGACTGGAAAGGCGTGTTTACTAGAGGAATTTGGAACATTTGACTACGTGCACACTACGCTGGAGTTTTTGAGGCCATGGGCGGGAAAAGAAGGCGAGGGAACTATGTTTTTGTCCCTTTTTAAAGAAAGCATAGAAGAAGGCTACGTTGACCTTGCGATAGAATCTATGGATTCTGCGAGATTCATAGGCGAGCTTGGAGAAAGGGTTGGAGGTATTAGCGATGAGATTATAACTGCCTCGGCAAGTATCGACATCGATACGGTGACGCCCCCCAAAGGAGTTTTTGAAAGCTCGGAAATCGAAGGCCTTGTGCCGCTTGAAGACGGCACAAAGCAGCATTTGAAACGGGCGGAGGACATTAAAAGATTGGACGATGTTCAAAGTGAAATTGAAAAATCAAAAAATATTGTGGCAAATGCAAAGCTTTCTGTAACGTCGGGCGCTGTAAATTCGCTAAATGTTGGAGCACAGTTGCCACCCCTTGAGCTTGAATGGTCTGAAGTTCGAGGCGAGGTGCAGAAAGCACAGGAGAAGTTTAAAACGTCCCGAGCCGCAATAAAAAGCGCCCGGACCGGCTACTCTGAACTCTCCTCCTACATCGATAGTGAAAAATGCAACAGCCCGATAGCTGCGATGCTGTGGTTTGGTGACATAAATCAAAGTGTCAAAGGGCTTGGTTCAATTCTAAAAGCGAAGACTGAAGAGACGTATGAGCTTGATAGATACTACAGCACTCTGGAAGAGGCCCTGGGCGCCCTTGAGTATAAAGATGATGCCTATGGAATTGACGCACATTATAAAAGTGCCAGGGATGCCCTGGAGAGTTCCAGGGAAAATCTAAAGAAGGCGAGGGTGGCGAGAGTTGATTATTATTATTGGATGAACAAATATGGACTGTGCCACAGTTACACCTGCTCTACTGGGCGGGGTGATCCCATATCCTGCTATCCAGACGAGGTCGCAGAATGCATCAAAGATGTAGAATGGGAAGCAGTCGACTGTTTTTGTGAGGAAACAGAGTTTGGTGATGAGATTTGCTATACCTGCTATAACATTTATTACGAATGTACCTGCAAGGACGAATACGCACAAAATGCCAGAAAAGCCGAGGAAATATACAAGGAGCAGATGGCACTTGCAGAACAAAATCTTGGCACTTCTGCAGGTGAAGTGCGCGCCCTAAAAACCCAGATAGATTCTTTTTTTACTGAAATGGGGCTTAGGGATGCATACGCCATGATAGAAAAGGTCCACGGTGGCAATGAAGCTCCGTCTAAAAGGCCATTGGAGCAGGAAGACCTCTACTCGATATCTGACATCTACTACGGTCACTGGAAATATCCATTTTGTGAAGAGGGCAGCATGGGCGCTTTTAAAAGGTACGAATGTGCCAAAGCACTCGTGCCTGACCCACCGCCATCGATGGATGATACAAACTATGCAAATGACATGCCCAAAAGCCCCCTAACCTATGATGCTGCACACAAAGACCATGGCGATTACGGCTTGTATTACATAAAGTACGTCATCGACAGAATGGGCGAGACCTTCAGTGGGGATTCAATCGGAAGTGGGGCTCTAGAAGAAGGCAGAAACACGCTTGTGGACATGAAAAGCAAGGGCATTTTTAAGTCTTTTCTTACAATTCTGGGTCCAGTGAGCGAACTGATTGACACGGCAGGGGACATAAAATCTGCAGTAGGCACATTAAAAAACGCAGAGGAAAAGTTCCCAAGCATTGAAGAGCACTTCTATACTACGCTACCGCTTCCCCCCATCAACGGAACCAAAATGGGTTTTGAAAATCAGGGATTTTCAGTGATCCACGACATCCGCCTGAGGGCAGATACTCGCCCCGGAGAGATAAAAATTCCCGTAATAAATAAGGTTGTGACCTTGGGTGGAAAAGGGCAGATAAACCCGTCACTCCCGATTCCCTATACTCCGATAAACGTTTACCTCTGGGGATTTTCTGTAGTTCCAAGTATGGTGGGTTCTGATGAAAAAGGAAGTTTTGAGCCCTCGACACTTTGGCTCATGGACACAGAAAACCTGCAGATTGCCCCTCTTATGGAGATGCGAACAGAGGAAAAAAATAAAATTTCGGCCCCCTTCTTACTCCACAAGCCAATCATGTACAAATATACGTTTACCCCAAAAGAAACCATTGGGAAAGGCCTGGACATGCTTCCCCCCGTGTTCATACTTTCCGCCGGGCCGTTTACAACTACATTCGGCCCCCACGTAGAGCCGCCAGACAGGAGAATAACAGATAAACCGCTTGCCGTGACTGTCTCATTTGAAAGCGAATTTTCTAATGAAAGCGCAGTTCTGACGGTCAGTTCTAAAGAAAAAGGGGCCCACATCAAGACCCGCATAACCGAGGTCGGCAGCCAAAACAGCCTGATGCTGTCAGACGAAATGATGGAAGTTATCTTAAAAGAGAATCTATCATTTTTAAGCGATTATGGATGGTCGGAAGTAAAAGCTGACTCATACGTAAACCTCGGCCCAGAAAAAGACTCTAGTTACGGAGAATATGGCGGGGAGGACCATGCAAGTGTCTATTTTATCGACCCCTCCTTAACAGCTGTAGGGATTACACTTGAAAAAGAAAATGACGGCTCAAAATTAAAAATTGTGAGCACCGGGAACAGAAAGGTGGACGTTTCTATAAACGCCCTGTCCAAGGAGAGCTGCACGTTCATACTCTCCGAAGGGAGAATTACAAAAAACTGGATTGGGAGCGTTGGCCCAGACATGCCTGCCGAACTTGAAATTATATCGGAAGGGAGCACAAAAATAACGGCCAAAGTGTTGATGCCAGAAAAGGTCAAAAAGGAGCTTGAAAGAAGAGGAATTCCACTTGCACTTGAAGCTGAAATTTAAATTGCCCGATGGTTTTATATCAAAAGGGGGGCGGTGCTCAAAAGGCCCATGAACGGTCCCTTTTATCTATTATGTCATTTGCAGTTTCCAGTCCCCCTCCATAAAGCACCTTTATTCGATTTCCCCTCATAATTAAGTACTATCGGACTGGTCCAATTTACAAATTGTTAAAAAATTGATGTGATCCAACTATTTTATAATTAGGTCAGAGCGACTCCAAGTATAGTCAAAAAAACCCCTACCCCAAATGCATATAAACGATTTTTTGTTATTAATTTCTTCTTTTTACTTTCCAGCTCCACTAGAGATGTTTTTCCTTTGAGTATCTGCTTATATATCTCCTGGAGTTCCTCTATCAATGAATTATATTTTTTAAATT
>JAZFTU010000006.1:0-2872 GCA_036446855.1 Hydrothermarchaeaceae archaeon (SeqCode)
CATGATTGTCCTGCTTCCAAAGAACGATGACTTAAAAGCACTTGAAGATTCATTTACACTGGAAAAACTTGGGCAATGGAAAAGTGAAAAGGTAGAGCAGCGTGTTGACGTTTACATGCCTAAATTTACGTTTGATAGCAAATACTTCCTAAATGAAAATCTAAAAGAAATGGGCATGCCTTCAGCTTTCACACCAAAAGTTGCAGATTTCTCTGGAATGGATGGTACAAAAAATCTTTTTATTTCATCTGTTATCCATCAGGCATTTGTCGATGTAAACGAAGAAGGAACTGAAGCTGCTGCCGCGACTGGTGTCAGTATGATGATTGATTCAGTGCCACCACCTGTTCCTGTATTCCGCGCAGACCATCCATTCATATTCATGATACAAGAAAGAGGAACAGGCAACATCTTATTTTTAGGGAGAGTTGTAAATCCCAGTTAAATTTTAAATCGCCCCGATAACGTCTCCCCTTGTGATAATCCCGACGAGCTTTTTATCGGAATCGAGCACTGGGAGCCTGTTTATATTTTTATCTGCCATAACTTTTGCGGCCCTGGGTAAATCCTCTTCTGGAGATATTGAAACAACGCCCCTGGTCATTATGTCCCCCGCCTTTGCCGAGCCCGCCTTTTTGATGCTCTTTTACATCTCGCCCAGCCCTATCTTCATCCTCACAGGAAGCTCCAGCACATCAAGGGGGCTTGGAAGGATGGTATTTATATTGATGTCCTGGCTTTTGATAAGCTCCATAATATCTGCCTCGCTTAATATCCCGACTACCTTTCCTCTCTCGTCCACGACAGGGGCGCCGCTTATCCTCTTTTCCCTAAGGACTTTGGCACAGTCATATACTGGGGCATCTTCTGAGAACGTAACTACATCCCGGGTCATAAAGTCCATAACTTTTCCCATCTTATTTCACCTCTTTAAATCTCTTATATACCTTCGTAAGCTCTTTTGGAATTTGTTGAAACTCGGTTTTTGTCTTTAGCAGGTTTTCATATTTTGTTATGAAAAGCTCAGTATCCACGCGCTCTTCCTCTGTCATGTCAGATAGAAGCCGGTTTACAAGCTCGCCCTTTTTGCCGCCAAGTTTTAGGCCCCTCTCCTTAAGGAGCGTTTTTATCTCGGGCATCTTCTTTTTTTCAAGCTCACTATTTGCGCTGCTTAGAATTGACTCAAGCTCTCCAGCGCCGTCCCGGAATTCATATTCTATCATACGCATTGGCCTGACGTTTACGATGTTTGTGGAGAGTATCTTTTTTATGTGAGATACCGTCTTTTCTCCAATCCCCTCCACCGGAAATTTCTTTGGGTTGTACTCCAAAAATGCGTTAAATACCCTCATCGGGGTCCCGAACTTGTTAATCAGGGCCTCACCGCGCTTGGTGTTTACTCCCATGAGCCCTGAGAGCAGGAAGAGCTGGCTGTCGTAGTCTGAATAGGTTTTCGGCTTTCGCCTGATTGAGAGGTATTCGCTTTTTTCTCCCTGCGTTGCCCAGAAGTGGAGGATGTCTGCGGTATCGAGGGCCCCACCCGTCGGGATTATCGTTATACCCGACTCCTGGATTTTTTTGAATATGGAAATAAAAGAATGCGGGTGAACAAAAAACTGGTTCGTCCACATCGTGCGGGGCTGGGTCCTTGAGGACTTTTTCTGGTTCCACGCCTTCCCCATGGAGTCTATGGAATAGCACCTCTTCCCTGCAATGCTCGTAAAAATTACGCCCTCTAAAATTATCCTTGCGTCGTCGTACTCCTGCAGGTTCTCTATCTGGTCAAAGAGCCTCCCATCCGTGATGCTGGTGAGAAAGTCGCTCGCCCTCTTTCTCTCGACAGCGATAGTTCCCTCACTGGACTGCACGAGGTAATCTCCTATCTCAAGTGGCCTTCTTACGATTGTCACATCATCAAATTTTTTCAGGTGGCGTATGACATGGGTCCTTCCCTCCCTCGTATCGTATATTATGACAGGTTTATCGCTGGTAAAGTCGTCAAGGAGCATGCTAAAATCTTGCTGGCAAGATATATAAGGACACTTGTTCCCTTAAATTATCAGGGGGTAATCAAGATAAAAGTCCTCCACCGTGATTTGAAGGAAGGGAAGATTAAACTCAGGCCGGAAAGTCCTGACGACTTATGGTATCTTAAGGGCATTATAGCTAAAGGGGACCTGGTATCAGGGAGGAGCTATCGGCGGATAAAAGACGAGGAAAAAAAGCGTGCAGACAAGGGAGTGCGCGTGTCAATATCGCTCGCAATCAGGGTGGACAGCCTCGATTTTGCCCGGTACATCATGCGCCTTCGGGTGACGGGAAAGATAGAGAGGGGCCCTGAAGACATGATTTCAATGGGCTCGTTTCATACAATTGAGGTAAAGCCAAACGACCAGATAACAATAAAAAAAGAGAGATGGAAGGGCTGGGAGCTCGACAAAATTACAGAGGCAGTGAAGGCGGCAAGGGCCCCGCTTGTCCTTGTGGTATGCGTTGAGGACGGCGATGCAGAGTTTGCAATAATCAGGCATTACGGCGTGGATTTTATAGCGCATATAGCAGTCAACATTTCTGGAAAGCGGGTGGCAAAAGAGCACGAAAAAACACTGAAGGAATTTTTAGGCGAGGCCTCAAAAAAGATAGAGGCGGTCCTAAAAACTGAGGAAGTCCATGCGGTTCTGCTCTGCGGCCCCGGGTTTGTAAAAGAGCATCTCTTCAAATATATCCGGGAAAAATATCCTGCGACGGCAAAGTCGTGCTATATCGAGGGCGCGGGCTCCGGCGGAAGGACAGGCGTATCCGAGATAATAAAAAAGGGGGTTATCGGGAGGATAGTATCCGACAGCAGGGTATCCTATGAAACGGGACTAGT
>JAZFTU010000007.1:0-14218 GCA_036446855.1 Hydrothermarchaeaceae archaeon (SeqCode)
GAGCTATTTTCGATTTCCCCAAGTTTTTCTTTTGCAGATTCCGGTACTCTGACCCTCACCCAGTCTTTGTTTTTTGGCCTGTTGGGATAAAACTTGGAGGAACCAGTTACCGTAAATTCCCCCATTTTCTCGCCTTTGAGGACCCTTTTTAGAACCTCCGTCCATTTCTTCTCAAAGTCGGTACCAAGTGGGCCTGCAATAGAGAAGATTTCCCTCTGCGCCTCTTCAACGAGCATGCTGGCCCTGGGGAGCAATTCACCCCTCGAATGCTCATCGAGTCGGCATTCATTTAAAACCGCCTTTGCGTCCCTAAGAAGCCTTACAGCGTTACCCACAGAGAGGCCCGCCTTTTTTACTTCCCCTGCCATTTTTTGGGTGACTACCCAGTTCTGCTCTGTAGGGTCCATTCTCAACTCTGAGCCCAGCAAACTTAATAAAGTTTACCGGTCTAATTTTGCCTGTGGACAGGTTCGAACTTGTAAAGGGGATTGGGCAGGAAATCGTTTTAGAGGACGAATTAAAGCGACTGTTAGAGGAGAAGAGGCATCCGATAGCTTATGATGGATTTGAGCCCAGTGGGATGGCCCACCTTCCTGTAGGCGTTTACCGCCCGTTGCTCTTAAAAAGCCTCTTAAAAGCGGGGATAAGGGTAAAACTTGTGCTTGCGGACTCGTTTGCCTGGATCAATGACAAATTCGATGGCGATCTTTTAAGGATAAGGGCAGCAGGCGAGTATTTTGTTGAGGTATGGAAGGCAGCTGGCGTGGATATGTCAAAGGTGGACGTCATCTGGCACAAGGACTTTTTTGACGACCCCGAGTACTGGAGAAAGGTAATTCTAATAGCAAAGAGCCACTCGCTTACGCGGACAAAAAGGAGCATGGCAATTGCAGGCCGAAGTGGCGAGGATTCCCAGCCAGCGGCCCTGTCGTTCTACCCTTCAATGCAGTGTGCAGACATATTCCACCTGGGGGCCGACATCTGCCAGCTGGGTCTTGACCAGCGCAAGGTAAACATGCTTGCAAGGGAGCTATCAGGAAGAAAGGGCATGGCAGGCAAGCTTGGATACGAAGGGAAAGGCGTTGATGGAAAACCCGTTGTCGTAAGCCACCGCATGCTCATGGGACTTGAGGGGCCCATAAAGGCCAGGGGTTTTGACGATGATAAAAGAATAGACGTTGCGATAAGCTCAAAGATGTCCAAATCCCTCCCGGATACGGCAATTTTTGTTCACGATTCTCCAAAGGTTATAAAAAGAAAGATAAACGCCGCATTTTGCCCGATGAACGTTGCTGTCGACAATCCGGTCTTGGAGTATGCAAAAGAGATAATTTTCAGGAGCTCTTCAGAATTTGAAATCAAAAGGCCGGAGAAATTTGGTGGAACTATTACCTTTTATGATTATTCCGAGCTTGAAAAATCATACGTAAGCGGCGGTCTCCATCCCCAGGACCTAAAAATTGCTGTCGCAGATAAGATAGACCTCCTCATAAGTCCAATTAGAAGACATTTTGAGAAGGACAGCAAGGCTGCAAAGCTTTACGAAACGGTGCGCCCTCACAATACTGTTAAATAACAGCGTCTATATAATAGTAAGGGATGGCCACAGAAGAAGAACCGCAATTAAGAAGGCTTCGGATGCCAAAAAATAACGAGGTATTCGGAGTTGTAGAGCAGCTCCTGGGGGGCAGCCGGATGACTGTGAAGTGCAAGGACGACAACGTCAGAATGTGCAGAATCCCGGGAAAAATCAGGAGGAGGATATGGATAAAAGAGGGGGATATTGTAGTAGTTAAGCCCTGGTCTGTTCAGGAGGACAAAAAAGGAGACATCGTCTGGAGATACACCCGGCCCCAGGTAAACAGGCTCATGAATCAGGGAGTCATCTGATTGCTCAAAAAGAAAATCTTGGTGCTAGATAATAAAATCGACCAGATGCGAAAGCGGATAAAGGGGGTTGAGGACTACAAGATACATGACGAGGTTTTTGACAGGTCGACTCTTTTAACACTGTACAGTCTTGCAAATAAGGGAGTCATAGATTTATTATACGGCACGATAAAAACTGGAAAAGAGGCAAACACTTTCCTTGGAAAAAGGGGCGATGAAAGTCTGGCAGTGAAAATCCACAGGGTGGGAAATAGGGATTACAATAAAATGACGACGTACCTGGATGGCGACAATCGATTCACGGGCATAAAGAAGGGGAAGAGGAGCCTGATAGATCTCTGGGTCAAAAAGGAGTTTAAAAACTTAAAAACTGCATCGGAGCATATAAGAGTTCCAGAGCCCATAGCCTTCAAGAAAAATGTCATTGTAATGGAATTTATTGGAGAGGGTACGGCCCCCTCTCCTATGCTAAAAAATGCAGTGATAAAAAATCCAAAAAAGGTGTTTAACACGGTAAAACGGGAATTAAGGCTACTTTATGTCAAAGCAGGACTTGTCCATGCAGACATGAGCGAGTACAATATCCTCCTCGGAAAAGAGGGCCCCGTACTCATAGACTTTGCACAGGCCGTGGCAAGGAGTCATCCCCGCGCAGAAGAATTTCTCAAGCGAGACGTATTCAATCTGACAAAATTTTTTGAGAGGTACTTTAAAATAGACGACAGGAAGGTTTTTGAATACATCTGTGATTGAAATGGAATACCTTCGAATTTCTAAAGGCCGGGTAAGAGTCCTGATAGGGAGGGGGGGGAAGACCAAGGGGGACATTGAGTCTAAATTGGGTGTCAAAATAGATGTGGATGCGGAAGAGGGAATAATCCGCATAGAAAATAATGGGGGGGACGTCCTTTCCGAATGGAAGGCGAGGGACATAATAAGGACGATAGGAATGGGGATGAATCCAGAAAAGGCCATGAAACTATCGAGTGATGACTACGTGCTGGAAATTATCGAACTTGAAGATATCGTGGGAAAGTCAAGAAAGGCTCTTTTGAGGCAGAAGGGAAGGATAATCGGGAAGAAAGGGCGGACCAGAAAACTCCTGGAGGAGTACACCGGGGCCGATGTTTCAGTGCACAGGAAATCTGTTGCAATAGTGGGCACCTATGAGCGGGCAGATGCTGCAAGAGAGGCCGTAACCCTGCTTTCCAGGGGGGTCCCGCACGGCGTCGTGTACAAGATTTTACAAAAAAAGGCAAGGAACCTTAAGGAAAGTGACTATTCACTCTGGAAGTAGTAATTGATAGTGCAAAGTATCCCACAATATACACCTATCTCCGAAATACTTATTAAATACGAGTAAAAGAAAAAAGACGTCTGGCGAAGGAGATTTTCCTTGATTCAATATGGATACATCCCGGTGATAATTTTTGCTATTGTAGGGCTCGTTTTTCCATTAGTTATATTTTTCTCATCAAGCTTTGTCCGGCCCAAAAATCCCGAGCCTGAAAAGTATGTAACCTATGAGTGCGGCATCCTGCCCTTTGGAGACGCCCGGATTCAGCACAATGTCCAGTATTACCTAATAGCCCTGCTTTTCGCCATATTTGACGTTGAGGTCGTGTTTCTGTTTCCATGGGCTCTCGTATTTCCTTCACTTGGGGTTCTTGCCGTTCTTGAAATGTTTATTTTCATATTCATCCTGGCAGTTGGCCTTGCTTACGCATGGAAGAAGGGGGCCCTCGAATGGATGTGATTATGGCAACGATGGACAGGCTTCTGTTTCGCTGGGCCCGGAGAAAGTCGATGTGGAACTTAACATTTGGACTTGCCTGCTGCGCAATAGAGATGATAGCTGCAGGGGCATCGCGATTTGACTTAAATGAAAGGTTTGGCATGCTCCCCCGTGCATCCCCGCGGCAGTCTGACCTTATGATAGTTGCAGGGACGGTGACAGATAAGATGGCCCCGAATGTAAAGAGGCTGTACGATCAGATGCCAGACCCCAAGTACGTTATAGCAATGGGCGAATGCGCAATTTCCGGCGGCCCGTTTTACGATTCATACTGCGTTTTAGACGGTGCAGATAAAATAATACCCGTGGACGTATACGTTCCCGGGTGCCCCCCGCGTCCTGAGGCCTTGATCAACGGGGTCATAAAGCTTCGGGAAATGATAAAAAACGGAGAGATTGAGAGGTACAAATAGATGGCAGAAGAGCCCGAACCGGAAAAGCCCAAGCTCAAAAGCAGGGAACTCGATGAGATAAAAAAGAACCTTGGGGACTTAATCGTTGACTTTCGCGTGCAGAGGAAGAGGCGCCTTTACATCACGGTTAACGGTGAGGACATCTTAAAGGTCGCAAAGGCGCTTACTGGCATGGAATATGACCATCTCTCAAACATCTCTGGAGTCGAATACGAGGATAGGATGGAGTGCGTATACCACCTCTGGTCATACACTAAAGGAAGGCTCCTTGCCGTAAAGGCAGTGATATCAAAAGAAAGTCCAAAGATAGATTCTCTTACGCCTGTCTGGAGGAGCGCAGACTGGCACGAGAGGGAGACATATGACCTCATGGGAATTGTTTTTATGGGGCATCCTGACCCAAGAAGGATATTTCTCCCTGACGACTTTAGAGGCCATCCGCTAAGGAAAGATTTTAAGCTAACTGAAAAGCCCTGGTGAATAAAATGATAGTAAAAGATTGCATGAGAACGGAATTTGCGACTGTGGGCATCGAAGATACTTTCCAGGACGTGAAGGAAAAGTTGATTGAACGGGAAACCACTGTTGCAATCGTGAGGACTCGGGACGGTATAGCCGGCATGGTTACGGACACCGACGTACTTGCCCACTCTTCAGCCGGAAAGGACCTGAGCCAGATAAAGGTAAAAAATCGCATGACCGTATGCGAGATTGGGGGCTTAAACCCCTGCATCCAGGTATTTGAGGAGAGTTCCGTAGAGGAGGCCGCTAAAATCATGGCGGTGTCAGGCGTCCATCACCTCCTCGTCTGGGGAAAAGGGGGCCACATAAGCGGCGTGATATCCTCCCTGGACATTCTAAAGACTGTGGATTAAAAATGGAACAGATTACTGCCAAATCTCTCGGTCCCCACGAAATGATGCTAAACCTCGGGCCGCAGCATCCGAGTACCCACGGAGTCTGTCGTCTCGTCCTTAGGGTAGACGGAGAAAAAGTGGTAAAGATTGACCCTGTTATCGGCTACCTTCACAGGGGCATAGAAAAACTTGCAGAGAACAGAAATTACATACAGTTTTTGCCTCTTACAGACCGGCTGGATTACGTTTCATCCATGAGCAATAACATGGTCTATTCCATGGCCGTTGAAGAGCTGATGGAAACAGAAATTCCAGAGAGGGCAGATTATATCAGAGTAATGATGCTCGAGCTTCAAAGGCTCGCAAGCCACCTTCTTTTTGTTGGAACATTCGGCGCAGATCTCGGGGCATGGACCGTTCTTATGTACGGATTTAGGGAAAGGGAGCGGATAATAGACCTTCTTGAGATGGTAAGCGGCGGCAGGCTCGCCTATACCTACATATGGCCCGGTGGGGTCAGGTACGACCTTCCCGATGGTTTTTTGGAAAAATGCAAAAAGACCATTAATGACCTGCCAAAATACTTTGAGGATTATAAAAAATACTTTTATGGCAATGAGATATTTCTTAAGAGGTGCGAGGGCGTTGGAGTCCTAAAATCCAAAGACGCAGTGAATCTGGGGGTTACGGGCCCTGTTCTTCGGGCCTCCGGAATCGCTCATGACGTAAGGCGGGACGACCCGTATTCAATTTACGAACAATTCGACTTTAAAGTGGTGACCGAAACTGGCGGTGATGTCCTCGCAAGATTTAATGTGCGCATAAATGAGATGTACGAGAGCATCAACATAATAAACCAGGCATTGGAACGGATTCCCGAAGGGGACTATAAGGCGAAGATGCCAAAGATTTTAAAACCCCCCAAGGGAGAGGTCTACTCCCGGACTGAGTCTCCGCGGGGGGAACTTTCAATTCACCTGATAAGCGACGGCATTGGAAAAAATCCATACCGGCTAAAAATAAGGGCCCCATCGTTTTGCAATTTGTCGGCATTCTCTTCTTTTGCAGAGGGAGATATCATACCAAATCTGATAGCCAATTTCGCAAGCATTGACATAGTACTTGGGGGTGTGGATAGATGAACATCGAAAGCCCTCTTGCAATTTCACTTATAAAAGGGTTTTTCGGGGCCTTGATATTGATTTCTTTTGTCTCCTTAAACGTGCTTTTTTTGACGTGGTATGAAAGAAAGCTAATTGCAAGAATTCAGGTAAGATACGGCCCAAATATGGCCGGGAAATTTGGACTTCTCCAGCCGCTTGCAGATGGAATAAAGCTATTTGGAAAAGAGGACATAATCCCCAAAGACGCAGATAGGACGGTGTTTACTTTTGCCCCGGCAGCAGCCTTTGCCGTAGCGCTACTACCGGTCGTTGCGATTCCTTTCGCAGGGGGGCTCATAGTTTCAGACCTAAATGCAGGCGTTCTCTATATAATTGCGGTCTCATCCCTTGCCACCATCCCCATGATAATGGGGGGCTGGGGCTCTAACAACAAATACGCCCTTCTGGGTGCCATGAGGGCCGTTGCACAGTCGATAAGCTACGAGATACCACTTGTACTTTCATTTATCGGAGTCATAGCTCTCGCCGGGTCAATGAGCACCGTTCAGATAACAAATGCCCAGACAAACCTCTGGTACGTATTTCTCCAGCCACTGGGTTTTATAGTCTTTTTTATCGCCTCAATTGCAGAGATGGGGAGGATACCCTTCGACCTCCCTGAAAGCGAGTCCGAGCTCGTGGCCGGGTTCCATACTGAATATTCCGGGATGAAATTTGCAATTTTTCTGTTTGCAGAGTACATACATATGGTGATTGCCGCGTCGCTCATGGTCATTTTGTTTTTCGGGGGGTGGAATGTCCCATTCATGACCTTGCCCCCCATCGGGCAGTTTTTCGTATTCATGGGCAAAATGTATGTAATCATATCCGTTTTGATATGGATTAGGGGAACCCTTCCGAGGGTCACAGTCCTTCAGATGACCGCCATCGGCTGGAAGGTCCTAATACCCCTGGCCCTTCTAAATATAGCGATTACAGGGGTATTTATGGTAATATAGGTGAAAAAAAATGGGTTCAAAACTATCAAAAATTGTCCATGCGGCGCCAATGCTCGTGACGCTTAAGCACATATTCAAAAAGCCATTTACCGTCCAGTACCCAAAAGAGCGGCTTTCCGTTCCCGAGAGGTATAGGGGGATTCCCATCTATAATGTGGACAAGTGCATGGGATGCGCCGCATGTGCAAGGATATGCCCGAACAATTGCATCGAGATTAAGGTGTCCTCCTCGCCCGAAGGGAAAAAAAGGATAGATGAGTTTCGGATAAACCTCGGGAGGTGCCAGTTTTGCGGCCTGTGCGTCGATTACTGCATCGGAAAGGGCGTTTTGAAGATGACAACAGATTACGAGGTCGTCGGAACCGACCGAAAATCCCTGATATATGAGATTGACAGACTTGGGAAGGAAAAAGAAACAGAAGAGGTGGAAAATAAAAGTGAATCTTGAAGTTGTTGCCTTTTTTGCGATATCTTTTGTAACTATCGCATCTGCCGTTTTTGTGATATTTTCAAAGGAAATATTTCACAGCGCACTCTACCTTGCCATAATGCTGCTAAGTATATCGGTGCTTTTCGTCATGCTCAGTGCGGAATTTATTGCAGTCATACAGGTGCTGGTCTATGCAGGTGCAATCGTTGTATTAATGCTCTTTGCAATTATGCTCACAAAGAGTAGAGGGAGGGACACTATTGAACAATAGATTTGTTTACCCATTTTTGGCATCTTCTCTATTTTTGGCATTAATTTTAATCTCGATAAGCGGCTCAATATTGTACTACTCTCCCCACCTTTCGGCAAACGAAAAAAACGCGTCTACCCAGGCTATAGGGTATATGATATTTACGGAGTATCTGATTGCTTTTGAGGCCCTATCAATCCTCCTCCTCGCTGCGATGATAGGTGCCATTTTCATAGCAAAAAGGGAGGCTGTAGAGTGATTCAACCTCTCCTTTCAGGTGTCACCCTCTACCATTATTTAGTACTCTCCGCAATTCTCTTCAGTATAGGCACGCTGGGGCTCATTGTTTCAAAGAACGCCGTGCGCATACTCATGTGCATTGAGATAATGATCAATGCTGCTAACATCAACCTTGTCGCATTTTCAAGTTATAGCTCCCCTTTTAATTTGTCGGGACAGGTATTTACGGCATTTTCCATAGCAATTGCGGCTGCTGAGGCAGCCGTAGGACTTGCAATCTTCATCACCCTCTACAGATTGTACAAAGGGATAGATGTAGACGAGATAGGATTTTTGAGGTGGTAACTTGAGCTGGGTTAGCTACGCTTTTCTGATCCCGCTGTTCCCGGTGATGGGCTTTGTACTTGAGCTATTCTTCGGAAAACGTACCTGGAAACGGGGCGGACTCTTTGCCAATCTCTCAATTGCCGCATCTTTAGTGGTCTCTCTTGGGCTACTGAGTGATGTTTATTTCAATGGAGTACCCTTCTATGAGAAGTCGTGGGAGTGGTTCTATCCGGGAATCAATGTGGGATTCATAGTAGACCCGCTTTCCATCGTCATGGTGTGCATGGTATCCTTTGTTGGCCTTTTAATCCACATATTTGCACTGGGCTACATGGAGAAGGACCCAAACAAATCCCTCTACTTTGCGGAGACGGCACTTTTCACTGGCGCCATGCTCGGGCTCATACTCTCGAATAATTTCCTTCAGTTATTCGTCTTCTGGGAGCTTGTCGGTTTATGTTCATACCTCCTCATAGGCTTTTGGTGGCACAAGCCAGAGGCTGCAGCAGCTGCAAAAAAGGCGTGGCTGTTTTGTGCCATAGGCGACTTTCTGTTCCTCCTGGGGATTGTTATGGTTTACAAGTACACGTCTGTTGCACCGGGACTTACCGGCGCTCTGACCTTCTCACAGATATTTTCAAATCTGGGCTCCGGCATCATTCCACCTGCGTCGCTTACGATAATAGCTCTGCTAATCCTTGCAGGGGTCACTGGCAAGAGTGCCCAGTTCCCGCTTCACGGCTGGATACCCGATGCAATGGAAGGGCCTACTACGGTCTCGGCCCTTATCCATGCGGCAACCATGGTCACGGCCGGAATTTATCTTGTTGCCAGAACTTTCCCAATCTTTATTGCGGCCCCACATGCCCTGTGGATAGTGGCCCTGATAGGGGCCTTTACTGCCATATTTGCCGCAACTATGGCGCTGGTCGTAAATGACCTTAAAAGGGTTCTTGCTTACTCCACCATTTCCCAGCTTGGCTATATGCTAAGCATGCTGGGAATCGGGGCGGCGCTAGGGGTAGCTTCGATAGGCTACTCCATGTTCCATCTGATAAGCCATGCATTCTTTAAAGCCCTGCTCTTCCTGTGCTCTGCGGTAATCCTCCACGGCATGTGGAATACCCGGGACATAAAGGAGATGGGGGGACTCTTTGGCAACATGAAGAAAACTGGAATTTTGATGCTCATTGGCGCATTGACCCTCGCAGGGTTTCCATTTACGAGCGGGTATTTCAGCAAGGATCGAATTATAGAATCTGCATTTGAATACGGGTCGGCAGGTCAGTCTGCCATATCCTACCTGCCATGGCTCTTTTTGGTCCTTGGCGTGCTATTGACTGCCGCATACACTTTCAGGGCGTACCTGCTCGTGTTTACAGGTAAGCCCAGAACGCACCTTGCAGAGCATGCCCATGAGCCCGGCCCATTGTCGTGGATGATACTCCCCCTGGTCGTGCTTTCAGCATTTTCATTATTCTTCGGCATCTCTTCACAGGCAAAATTCTATGATTTTTTGGACTCCACATTCACAACCTCCACAGAGTATATGCCGGCACTCGACTTTGAGCATCTGGCAGAAATGGGGGGAAATGAGTTATTGCATCACGGGAATGAGGGCATCCCGTCGTTTGTAGTATGGCTCCCAACCCTGCTTGGCATTTTGGGCATAGGAATAGCATGCTACGTGTATTACGGAAACAGAATAGACGTTGGACGGTACATCAAAAAAGAAAATCCGGTTTACAGGCTCATCAGGAACAAGTATTACATAGACTACATCTACAAAGACCTGATAGCCGAAAGATTCATGATAACTCTTACGACCTTCTGGGACGCTTTTGATATCTATGTTGTAGACGGCGTGGTAAATGCAATATCTGCGTTTATCGTCGGGGCAGGACGCACGGCAAGGAAACTTCAGACGGGCGTTGTCCAGAACTATGCGCTCGCGATGGTCCTTGGCATAGCCTCGATTTTGGCTATAATCCGGCTGGGGTGGGGCGCATGATGCCGTATATCACCTCCATATTTTTCGTGCTTTTGATAGGCGCGATTATCACATTTAAGACAAGGAGCCGGGAGGAGGCAAGAACCGTCGCATTGATATCCTCCTGGGCAGCGCTCCTGATATCTGTTGTGATGTTTATCAAATTTGATGGGGAACTGGGCCTCGGGAACTTCAGGGAATTTTACACGTGGATACCCTCGATAGGGATAAACTACCACGTGGGCGTTGACGGCGTTTCCATGCCGATGGTTCTACTGAGCACCATAGTCTCTGCGTTTTGCACAATCTATGCATGGGGCGAAAAAAAGAGGGCCAACCAGTTCTTTGGACTCATCCTCCTCATGGATTTGGCCCTAATCGGCGTTTTTGTCTCACTGGACTTTTTCCTGTTCTTTATCTTCTGGGAGCTTACGCTTATTCCAATGTTCTTCCTTATCGGGATATGGGGCGGGCCCAGGAAGAATTATGCGGCAATAAAATTTCTCTTGTATACCCATGTCGGAAGCGTCGTCATGCTCCTGGGCATCTTTGCAATGTACGCCCTGAATGGAAATCTCACTGGCATTTACACGTTTGACATACCAACTCTCATTTCTGCATTCAATACTTTGCCCTCCCCCGAAATCTGGAGGAACTTTATCTTTGCAGCACTGCTCTTCGGGTTCCTCGTGAAGATGCCGGCTGTGCCGTTCCACACGTGGCTTCCCGACGCCCACGTCGAGGCACCGACCGTGGGGTCCATAATACTTGCAGGGGTCCTCCTGAAGATGGGGGGCTATGGACTCTTCAGGTTCCTCGTGCCGATGGCTCCAAGCGCATCCCCCGTATTTATCTACATAATCGCAATTTTCGGGCTTATCAGTATTCTGTACAGTCCGTTTGCTGCACTAGCGCAGTTTGACTTAAAAAAGCTTGTCGCATTTTCCAGCATCGGGCACATGGGGTTCATATCCCTCGGGGTGGCAGGAAGCCTCGCATCGGGAAGCGAGATTCCCCGCATATTTGCCCAGTCGGGAGCCATGTTCCAGTTGTTTGCACATGGGATAATCACCTGCGTCCTGTTCGGCGCGTGCGGGGTCATCGAGCATAATACCGGAACGAGGATAATCCCGGACCTCGGGGGCCTTGCAAAAAAGATGCCGAAGTTTACCTTCCTTATGGTCATCGGGTTCTTTGCCTCGATGGGATTTCCGGGCATGGCCGGATTTATTGCAGAGTTCTCAATTCTTGCAGGGACCTACCCGCAACTTCCAGTTTTTATCATCCTTGCAATGTTCAGCATCCCGCTTACCGCAGCATACCACCTGTGGGCCCTTCAAAGGGTGATGTTTGGGCCGTACAACGAGTATTTGGGTGACGTCCATGAGATTGTCTGGCACGAGTTTTTCGCACTTTCGGCCTGGGTGGTTCTGATTATCATTCTGGGGATTTACCCGATGCCCCTCTTTGACATGATGCAGTCTGCTGCAACCAACCTTGTTTTAATGTCGCCCACAGGAGGCACAATCTCGTGAATTATATTCCACTTCTCCCCGAGTTGATTCTCATAGTGCTTGCAGTGTCGATAGTCATCCTTGGCCTGTTCTTAAAGCAGGACAAAAAAAGGGCGCTTGCCTACATCACAATCGCAGGGCTTGCGATTTCATTGATACTTACTCTGGCATACTCCGGAGCGAGAGAGGAATATAACGGGCCACCTCTTTATGGCGCAATTGTCGTCGACAGCGCAGGACAATTCTTTAATGCCCTCTTTTTAATTGTGGCAATTCTCGTGTGCCTTGCGTCTCTTAATTATTACGGCAGGAGCCCACATCAGGACGAGTACTACGCCCTCCTGCTCTTTGCGACCTCCGGGATGATGATAGTTGCGATTTCAAATGACCTCTTAACCCTCTTTGTAGGCTTTGAGCTTGCGACCCTTTCAACCTATGCCCTTGCAGGTTTTAACAGGAAAGATAAGCGCTCGATAGAGGCTGCGATGAAATACTTTATCATAGGGGCCCTTGCCTCTGCGCTGATGCTGTTTGGGATGTCATTTATATACGGCATGACCGGTTCTACGAACCTGAGTGTTATTTCTTCAACTCTCGTAAATTCGCCGGCGGCAATTCTTGGGATGGTGTTCCTGATAGGGGGCTTTGGCTTTAAGATGGCACTGGTCCCATTTCACATGTGGGCGCCTGATACCTATGAAGGTGCGCCCCCGGTAGTTACGGCCTTCCTTGCATCGGCCTCAAAGAAGATGGGCTTTATTGCGGCCTTCAAGGTGTTTTTTATCTCCCTTGCCGTGCTAAAACTTGAGTGGTATCTTCCTTTTGCGATTATTGCGGTGCTTACCATGACCCTGGGAAATGTCGTGGCCATCTCTCAAAAGAGCGTTAAGCGGATGCTCGCCTACTCGTCGATTGCCCATGCCGGGTACATAGCAATCGTCTTTGTCATAGTTTCCAGGTCGGCCAGTGCAGCAGAATTTGCAATTGCCGGCGGGCTCCTCCATGCCCTGTCGCACGCGATTGCGACCGCCGGGGCATTTATCGCTGTTGCCGCAGTTGGGCACTATGTGCTATCACGTAATAAAAATGCGGATGATGTGGACAGCATTGATAACTACAATGGGCTTGGAAAGACGGCGCCAGTAACCGCTTTTCTTATGACAATTCTTTTATTATCCCTTGCCGGGATACCCCCGACATTTGGATTTTATAGCAAGTTTGTCCTGTTCCTCTCGGCAGTTCGCGGCGAGCTTCTATGGCTCGCGGCTGTCGGCGTTTTGAACTCGGCGCTTTCCGTATATTACTACGCTAGGGTAATAATGCGCATGTACTGGGAAAGCCCGGAAGGGGGGAGAAATTCTGAGCCCTCCGGGTACGTTCTTGCAATGGCGCTCGCGGTTATCCTTATTGCGATTTTGGGCATCTACCCCGAGCCCATCTATAAATGGGCAATCAGCGCTGCGGGGGCACTACTGCCATAGGAGGATGAAATGTTAATTGAGGCGTATTACCGGAAGATGATAGACGCAAATAACCTGAGGGCACAGTTTGAGACAATCTACGGGGATATAGAACTTGTCGTGGGTCTTCTAAAGGAAAACAGGGGCTATGCAGAAAAGCTCAAGAAAATAGCGAAAGTAAAAGGGGACATCGAAATGGCAGACGCCACAATCAAAACCTCGAATGCGATGCTCGATGCAATGAACGGCAAAAAAGGATTTAAAAGTGTGATGCTGTCCCTCGCAGAGGAGTACCCGGCATTTTTCGAGAGGGGAAGACGGGACATAGGAACGTCAGAAGATGCCGTAAATGCAATAATCCACAGAATAGAGTACATGATAAACCGCTATGACGTAAAGTATCCTGATTTTGACCAGCACAGGTGCAATGACCGGGGTTGAATAGTTATGGAACGAGAGATAGAGGAATTTAAAAAAAACGAAAGCGAGGAAAATGCGGCAAAGGTGATAGTGGCCCTGATTGACCACAGAGAAAACGTTTACTGGGACGATGACGAGGGCAGGCTGAGGCTTGCAAAAGAGGCATACGACGAAAGATTGGGCACCTTGATGAAGGCCCTTACAAAGGCTTTAGATGTTAAAAACAGGAGTGAGTATACAAAGAAAAAACACAAGTACAACTTAACGCAGTTTTAACTTTTTGTGGAGGAGAACCTGCAGGAATCAATAAGTAGCTCGACTCCTGCAGATTCCGATTGGGGAGGAATCTTATGGTCGACATTGGCACCCATATAAAGCTTGCGATACAGGACTTCTTAAAAACGGGGAGGAAGGGTGAGGGTTGGGCTTAAAACGGCCATGGGACTCTATCTTTCTGTTTCTTCTTAGGCAGTGTATTTACTACTGCACTCCTCATTGCTGCAAGTAAAT
>JAZFTU010000008.1:0-17651 GCA_036446855.1 Hydrothermarchaeaceae archaeon (SeqCode)
ATGGAGAAAGAGAGGTTATGTATGGGCGGTCAACAGTCAGAAAAAGGCGTTGCATCAGGAGTGGTAAAGGGAATCGTCAAGATTTCTATAATCTTACTCTCTTTGTATTTAATATATCAATCTGGAATCCTGAAAACTACTGAAGCTTACAGGGACTTTCCAGTGATTGGTAGCCGCCTTGCGGTTTGGATTGTCGCGGAACTGCACCTCCTCTTCGCTGCCTTCGTCCTTGCAGTGCCAATATTCGCTGTAATCGCTGAATATGTAGGTTATACTAGTAAAGATGAAAGATATGATAAGCTTGCGAAGGAGATGACCAAACTCCTTGCGGCTGCCTTCACAATAACCGCGATCTTAGGCAGTGTTTTATTCCTACTTATCGTGGGGTTATATCCCGAATTCTTCAAATACATGAAAGGCATCTTTTCGATTACCATTCCATTCTATGTCTTCTTCATCTTAGGTGAAGTTTTTTTTGGCTATCTATACTGGTTTAGTTGGGACAGGTTAAAGGACAATAAGAAGTTGCACATATTAATTGGAATAGGACTGAACTTCTTCGGCACCGCAATAATGTTCACTGCAAATGCCTGGGGGCAGTTCATGCTAACCCCTGGTGGCATAGCCGAGACAGGTGAATTGTTGAGCATTTGGGGTGCCATCAAAACATATACATGGATGCCAATGAACGTTCATCGCTTCATAGCCAATATAGCCTTCGGGGGATTCGTCGTGGCTGCTTATGCAGCATATAGATTTTTGGGCTCATCTACCAAAGAAGAGAAGGCTCATTATGACTGGATGGGCTACGTAGGAAACTTCATAGGATTGGCTGGTCTGATACCTCTGCCTTTCGCTGGATACTGGATGGGAAGAGAAGTTTACATATATAACGAGCAGTTGGGGATTACCATGATGGGAGGCATATTTTCCTGGCTCTTTGTCATCCAGGCGGTGCTCATATTAGTCCTATTCTTGGGGGCGAATTACTACCTTTGGTTGGGGATGGGAAGGATTCCTGGTGGAGAAAGATATTCTAAATACCGGCTCCCCATGTTGATAATTCTGATTATTTGCTTTGCTGTCTGGATGACCCCCCACAGCTTGGTGGGTTCACCAGAGGAATTGAGGGCCATAGGTGCAACCTTCCATCCCGTTCTCGGCGTCCTTGGAGTAATGTCTGCAAAAAATACAGCTGTAAATTTAGTAATTTTAACCACTTTTTTCAGCTTCCTTCTCTATAAGAGGGCAAATATAGAGGCTACAGTATCTTGGGAGAAGACAGGAAAGACCATCCAATCCCTGATTTTACTCTTGGCTGCTCTGGTAGTGATCGCCCTCGGTGTATATGGATACTTTGTACCGGCCGTCGTTAGGGTCGGCTTATCTATTCCACAGGTTGAGGCAGTGCTTTTTGCAATTGTGTCTGTCACTATAATAGATATATTCCTGTTTAGAAATGCCAAGTCCTTAGGAGAGTTTAAGTGGGGGGATATGCCCAATCGCTCCCAGTATACTCTTATCACCCTAGCCTCTGGCGCAGTGCTTTTAATGGGGCTCATGGGCTATTTCAGATCGGCCTCGAGGCAGGCATGGCATGTATTTGGGGCCATGAAGGATACACATCCCGGGTTCTGGACCCCGAGCCTTGGAGAGGCAAGCATGTATGTCGGAATCATAGTATTCGCCTTCTATCTCCTTGTCGCTCTGGTATTCTGGTGGGGAGTTGAGAGAGGGAAAGTAGGTGGAGAGGAGGTCGAGAATAAATGAGAGAATCTGGAGTCTTCAAGAAGGTCACTGCATTTGTGTTCATCTGTACATTGGTATTTGTAGCCTTAAGTAACGTCATCCCCCAAGTTACTCCAAGCAAGGAGTTGCCAACGGCTGCAAAATCGATAAGCATCTCCGCTGGTAAGCAACTGGTTACTAGCGGAGGTTGTTTTGTCTGCCATGCCATAGGCAGTGAGACCGGTAGAGCTCCTGATCTTGCGAACATAGGAAAGCGGGCAGCCACAAGAAAAGCCGGCTATGATGCAACGGAGTATTTAGTCGAGTCATTGGTGACTCCCAACGCATTCATCGTAGAAGGCTTTGGTGCTATAATGCCACCGGTACAAAAGCCGCCAATGAGTATTACGGATGACGAATTAGCTTCGGTGGTCATGTACCTCCAGAGTCTGGGGGGCAAACCTTCGAAGCCAAATGAGATTAACTCAGAGATAGAGGAATTCAAGACGAAAGCTGGAGGTGAATAAATGAAGGAAGGAAAAATTCCAGGTATGGGAATTGCAGGCATTCTTTTAATATCTCTTTATGTCTTTTTGAAATATCTTCTGCCCCTATTTACCGTACCAATCCCCTCCAGCATCATCTACATGTACCTCTCCATTGTCTTAATCGGGATTTTGATTTACTTCTCTGTGGAGGATGAGGATTGGAAGAAATTCGTGAGCCCTCTAGTAGAAGTCTTCGAGGTTGAGACCCCATCTAAAAAGTTAACAAAATATATAATCCTAGCAATTATACCCCTTCTAGTTGGATTCTCTGTTTATTCTTATGTAGGGCCTTCAGGACCGTCAGCACAGTTGCGATCGGCTCACCCCGCTCCGCCCACTGACTTCATAGGCCTCGAAAATCCTGTGTCTCATACCCTGGAAAACATCGAAGAGGGAAAAGAGCTCTTTAAGGCAAACTGTGCCCCTTGCCATGGGGAGAATGCTGATGGTAAGGGAGAGGAAGCGCAAGCTTGGTTCCCAGCCCCAGCAGATTTTACAGACACAGGTACCATAGCTTCCCTTCAGGAGTCCTATCTCTTCTGGAGGATAAGTGAAGGTGGAATTGGAATGCCTCCCGAGGGTTTACCATCGGACTCGGCAATGCCAGCCTGGAAGGACGTATTGACTGTGGAAGAGATATGGAAGATAATCATGGCAGAATATGATATAGCTGGCGTGCAGCCTAGGACCTGGGAGTGATGAAGATGGAGAGAAAGGTTATCTTGGTATTTGGACTTTCCTTTTTCCTTGCGGGGTTACTTTATTACTCGAATTTTCCTATTGCCAGTTCTCAATCAGTGACGGTTGTATCGAAGCTTGTAGACAAAGCACCCGCAGACGATCCAAATGCAGCGATATGGTCCCAGGCTTCCCCGATAGATGTACCTCTTAGCGCTCAACTCATAACAAAACCAAGGGTATTCGAGGCTCATGTTAGGAAGGTTCGTGTTAGATCTTTGATGGATGGCAACACAATCTCATTCCTGCTGGAGTGGGAAGCTCAAAAGCCTAGCATGGATCTTATAAAACATGAAGATTTTAGGGATGCGGTAGCGATTCAATTTCCTGTAAATAAAGACGAGCCGCGGCCCTACTTCTGCATGGGACAGGAGGATGGAGCTGTTAACATATGGCATTGGAAAGCAGACTGGGAGCAGGACCTCGCGGGATTTAAGGATATAAATGATACTTACCCGAACATGGCCGCCGATAACATGAAATCCATGATAGGAGAACAAAATGCTCCTTATCCCTCCGGTCCATATCAAAATGAGCTACAGCCCGATTCTGAGATTTACCTCACCGGAAAGGGAGCTGGAAACATGTTCTCCGATGCCGGACTGAGGAAGAGCCCAATAGAGAATCTTGTCGCAGGTGGTTTTGGCACCCTGACGACCAGCAACATCCAAAACGTCCAGGGTAAAGGCATATATAGTGATGGTAAATGGAAGGTCGTGTTCTCTAGGGACATTAATACAGAAGATGAAGAGGTAGCTCGGTTCACACCAAACAAATTCCAGCCGATTGCCTTTGCCGTGTGGAATGGTGCCGAAGGGGATAGAGATGGAATGAAGAGCGTTTCCTCATGGTATTGGATGGTTCCTGAGGGTAAGACTAATGCGATAACTTTCCTCCTACCAATAGGAGCAATGGCATTAGTAGGTGCTGGAGAATATTTTTTACTTAAAAGAAGAAAGAGGCGAGAAAAATGAAGATAACAAGGAGAAAATTTATAAAAGTCGGCGCAGCTACAGTTGTTGCCGTTACATTTTTGAAGGGAAAAGGCCTTGCGTTGGAAAATCTTATGCCGGTAAATGTAGATAATCCATTAGAGTTTTATCCGGACCGTGACTGGGAGAAGGTTTACCGCGACCAGTACCGCTATGATTCAAGCTATACATGGGTATGCTCCCCCAACGACACCCACTGCTGCCGCGTGCGCACCTTCGTGCGTAACGGTGTGGTAGTGCGTTCGGAGCAGACTTACAACTACCAATCCTACAGTGATCTATACGGCAATAAGGCCACCGTCAACTGGAACCCGCGCATGTGTCTTAAGGGCTATACAATGCATCGTCGGGTTTACGGCCCCTACCGCCTCAAAGGTCCGCTAGTGAGAAAGGGGTGGAAAGAGTGGGCCGATGATAGCTTCCCAGACCTGGATAAGGCGGATAATCGTAGTAAATACAAGTTTGATAGCCGCGGGACAGATAAGTTTGTCAGTCTCCCGTGGGACGAGATATTCAAATACATGTCTAAAGGCTTTGTTGCAATCGCTGGGCGTTACAGCGGCCCCGATGGTGAGAAACGCTTGCTGGCCGAGGGCTACCCGCCAGAGATGATAGATCAAATGCGTGACCCCAAAGGAAACGTGGCAGGCACTCGCACCTTCAAATTTCGGGGTGGTATGGGGCTTCTTGGGGTCATCGGCAAGTACGGCATGTACCGGCTCAGCAACATGATGGCCATATTAGACGTCAACTTACGAGGTGTTGGTCCTGAGGACGCTATGGGTGGGCGCAACTTTTCCAACTACACATGGCACGGCGACCAGGCCCCTGGGCACCCTTGGGTTCACGGTCTACAGACATCAGACACGGACTTTAATGACCTGCGGGCCACAAAGCTCCATATCCACGTTGGTAAGAATCTCGTGGAGAACAAGATGCCTGACTCTCACTGGTTCATTGAGAGCATGGAGCGTGGCGCCAAGATCGTCGTCATCGCTCCCGAGTATAATCCGCCGGCTACCAAGGCTGACTATTGGATTCCTTGCCGCACTGGATTAGGGGACACTACCATCTTCTTAGGAATCACCAAAATCCTCATGGATGAAAAGAAGTACGATGAGGATTTCGTCAAAAAGTTTACAGACTTTCCTCTGCTCGTCCGGACAGACAACCTGCGTAGGCTGCGGGCCAACGAGTTGTTCTCAGGTTACAAGCCAGGTCTGGACCCAAAAGGTGTCAGCTTTAAGCGCCAGGGACTCACGTCCGAGCAGTATGAAAAGATTGGCGACTTCGTCGTCTTTGACAGAAATAGCCGCTCCCATAAGCCCCTTACCAGGGATGACGTGGGCGATCGCATGGTGGAGAAGGGCATTGACCCCGAGCTGGAGTGGAAAGGAGAGGTAACCCTGACCGACGGCACCAGAGTCGAGGTCATGACCATGTGGGAGATGTACAAGATCCACCTGCAGGACTACGACCTGGACACAGTTGCCGAAATATCCCAATCACCGAAAGAGCTTATCCGCCGCCTGGCTGATGACATCGCCACAATCAAGCCTGTAGCCATCCACTACGGCGAGGGCATAAACCACTGGTTCCATGCCACCCTTCACAACCGCGCCACATATCTCCCACTTATGCTGACTGGCAATATAGGCAATATAGGCGGTGGCTCCCACACCTGGGCTGGCAATTACAAGGCGGCCAACTTCCAAGGCTCCCCCTGGACAGGTCCTGGATTTAAGGGCTGGGTCGGTGAGGATCCCTTTAACCCCAACTTAGATGCCGATACCAACGGAAAAGACATTAAGGTCCGGGGCTACTACAAGGATGAGGAGCCAGCTTACTGGAACCATGGTGACCGGCCATTAATTGTCGAGACACCCAAAGCCGGACGCAAGGTCTTCACAGGTAAAACCCACATGCCCTCACCGACCAAGCTCCTGTGGTTCAACAACGTCAACCTCTTCAACAACGCCAAGCACGCCTATGACATGTTCTTCAATGTCAACCCCGGAATTGAGCTCATAGCATCGGCGGATATCGAGATGACCAGCTCCTGTGAGTACTCGGACTTCATTCTACCAGCCAACACCTGGATGGAGTTCCAGCAGCCAGAAATCACCTCATCATGCTCCAATCCTTTCCTTGAGATCTGGGGGGGCAATCCTGATGGCATTAAGCCCCTTTACAACACCTTGGACGACGTAGTCATCATAGCCCGCTTTGCCAAAGCGCTGGGAGATGAGGTAGGTGATTCGCGTTTTGCCGACCTCTGGAAGTTTGTCTATGAGGATAATACAAAGGTCTACATCCAGCGCCTGTTGGATTCCTGCACCACCACAATAGGCTACACGTATGAGGATATTATGGCCGGTAAGTACGGCGAGCCAGGGGCTGCGCTGATGCTTTTCCGCACTTACCCACGTATCCCCTTTTACGAGCAGGTCAAGGAGAGCGAACCCTTCTTCACCGACCATGGTAGGCTGCAATCCTACACTGACGTGCCTGAAGCCATCGAGTACGGCGAAAACTTCATTGTCCATCGCGAGGGACCGGAGGCCACACCGTACCTGCCCAATGTCATTGTCAGCACTAACCCATACATTCGCCCGGACGACTACGGTATCCCTCAAAGTGCAGAGCACTGGGATGATCGGACGGTGCGCAACATCAAGATGTCATGGGAGGAAGTAAAGAAGACGCGTAACTTCCTGTGGGAAAAGGGGTACAACTTCTACTGCCTCACCCCCAAAACGCGACACAGGGTCCACTCTCAGTGGAGCGTGTGCGACTGGAACCTGATATGGGACAGCAACTTCGGCGATCCCTACAGGATGGATAAGCGCACCCCCGGCGTTGGGGAGCATCAGCTCCACATAAATCCCGAGGCAGCAAAAGATATGGATATTAATGACGGCGACTACATCTATGTAGATGCCAACCCTGCTGACCGCCCGTACCGTGGAGCAAAACCCAGTGATCCACGATATAAAGTAGCGCGTTTAATGCTGCGTACCAAGTACAACCCTGCATACCCCTATCCTGTAACCATGATGAAGCATGCTCCCTTCGTAGCCACTGAAAGGTCGGTACTGGCACATGAGACTAGATCGGATGGACGTGCCATTTCAGAAGACACAGGTTACCAGTCAAATTTCCGCTATGGTTCCCAGCAGTCACTCACCAGGAACTGGCATATGCCCATGCATCAGACCGACACCCTCTTCCATAAGAAGAAGGTGTACACTGCCTTCATGTTCGGTGGCGAGGCCGACAACCATGCCCTCAATACCGTGCCCAAGGAAACCTTGGTCAAAATCTCCAAGGCCGAGGACGGCGGTTTAGGTGGAAAAGGCAAGTGGGAGCCAGCGACGACGGGATTCACCCCCAGCAATGAAAACAGCTTCATGCGCAGATATCTCAAAGGAGAACTGGTGAAGATACAAGTCAAAAGGAGTTAAAGATCATGCCCGAAGTTTTTAATTGGCAATTAGGAAGGAAGATGTACTATCCCTTTGAGGAGAGTCATCCGGAAGAGCAGTTCGCAGCTGTTTTCAACACCAATAGATGCATCGCTTGCCAGACATGCACTATGGCCTGCAAATCCACGTGGACCTTTTCAAAGGGTCAGGAATTCATGTGGTGGAATAACGTTGAAACGAAGCCCTATGGTGGCTATCCCCAGTATTGGGATGTGAAAACCCTAAAACTACTTGAAGACGCAGCACCAGGAAAACAGAAATGGGATACTGACAAGAAAGACGAAAGTCTAGGTCCCTACGGCGAATATAAAGGTGCCACAGTTTTTGAGGCCGCCTCAAGGGAGATGCGTCAACGCGGCCAGCAGGCTGTGGGCTACGTACCCAGCGATAAGGAGTGGCGTTTTCCCAACATCTACGAGGATACCCCGAAAGGACCAAAGGGAGAGCGGGGCAAATTTGCAGATAGCACTGGCACAACTTTGCCAGAGCATGCAACGTGGTTCTTCTACCTCCAGCGAATCTGCAATCACTGTACTTACCCTGCATGCGTCGCAGCGTGTCCCCGAAAGGCTATATATAAACGTAAAGAAGACGGTATTGTCCTAATAGATCAAAAGCGCTGCCGCGGCTACAAAAAGTGCGTAGAGCAGTGCCCCTACAAAAAACCCATGTTCAGAGGCACTACTAGGATAACCGAAAAGTGCATCGCCTGCTATCCCCGCATTGAAGGGAAGGATTCTATCACCAAAGGTCAACCTATGGAGACGAGATGCATGACTGCCTGCGTGGGGAAGATAAGGCTTCAAGGTCTAGTAAAGAAGAACCTCGACGGCTCATGGACCAAGGATTCCAAGAACCCATTGTACTTTTTGATAAAACAGGAGAAAGTTGCTCTACCCCTTTACCCCCAGTTCGGCACTGAGCCCAATATCTACTACATCCCCCCAAGATGGGTTTCAAGGGATTATCTAAGGCAGATGTTCGGGCCTGGAGTTGATGGGGCCATCGAGAGATACACTGCCCCTTCAAGAGAACTTCTGGGGGTGCTCCAGCTCTTCAGGAATACCCAGAGGATAATTTACAGGTACGAGATAGAAAATGGGCCCAAGGTATACGAGACCACCATAAATGGCAAGGAGTGGGAGATGTACAACGATACAGTTATTGGCTATGACAAGGCAGGTAATGAGGTCGTCAGGACAACTGTCGAAGAGCCGTTTTACATAAGGCCGGATAAACACATAAACTGGATATAGGGATATGACAATAGCTAAAACCGTGAAGATTGAAGTAGATACGGCTATAGCCATGTCAAGGAGTGTTGTGTACAAAGGACTATCAAGGACTTTCCTCTATCCTGAGAAAGAGTTTATTTCCTCCCTGCAAGATGGGGGGTTTATCAGAGAACTGAGGGAGTCAGTATCCCTCCTAAACCAGCTCAATTTCAATGGGGGGGAGAGCCTTGATAAACCTCTAGAGGAATTGGAGAAGACTATTGAGCAGATGCACCCCTTCTCCGTTGAGGACCTTCAGTCAGAATTTATTGATATTTTTGGCCATACCGTACCAAAGGAATACCCCCAATACGAGACCCAGTATGGTAGAGCCCACATTTTCCAGCAGTCCCATGAATTGGCAGATATCGCTGGATTCTACAAGGCCTTCGATCTGGAAATAGCCGATAATGCCAGTGAGAGACTGGATCACATCTCTATTGAGCTTGAGTACATGTATTTCCTCACCTATAAGGAGGCATATGCAAGGGAAAATCACGGCGCAGAAAAAGTGAAAATATGTGTAGATGCTCAGAAGAAATTCATGGAGGAGCACCTCGGGAAGTGGGCGTTCCATTATGCCAAGCTCTTCAAGAGGAAAATTAAAAAAGGATTCTACAGAGCGAGCACTGATTTTATGGAGGCTTTATTAGCCTCTGATATGACCTGGCTTGGCTTAGAAATGACAAAGCTGGGCAAGACCAAGCTCACCCCCTACCCTGCAAGCGCAGATGAAGAAGCATGCACATCATGCTCGATGGAAGGCGATAGGCAGTTCTCAGGTTAGGGATAGGTCTATGAGATTTTTTTATACTCAAAACATATGGTAGTGTAGTTATGGATTCCGTTGAGAAAATGGAGGAAGGTAAGACTCCTGAGATAGAATTCGATCCTAGGATGACGGAGGAGGTCGTCTCCCAGGAGATGGATAGAAGGGAAAGATCAGGAGATAGGAAAGCCCTCGAGAGATACCACGAGCTTGTGGACCCCTTATACGAGGCGCATCCACGGGAGAGACTGCAGAAGATTAATGAGATTCATGCCGAGTTCTTCGCAGATTTTGGATTTGGAGAGATCCTTAGAGATATCCTTACTGAATTTCCACTTATTCTGGAGAAGGTTAGGAAGATTTACGTCATCAGGGCTCTTAAAGAGGAGGTGGCGGACTTAACGATGGTGGATGAAGAAGAGACTGATGAGATTGCAGAAAGGCCTGACACCATACTGTTTAGGTTGAGCTCGGAGAGTTTCTCTGATATCACATATCTGCGCAGGGTGATGAGGCATGAGTTGATGCACATTCAGGACATGCTAGACGAGGAATTCGGATATAATCCCAATCCCCCCTCGTTGCCACCCCTTGAGAGAACCCTCGTTACAGAGAGGTACAGCGTGATCTGGGATATATATATAGATAGCAGGCTCCTCCGAGAAGGTAAAAAAACGGTTTTGGATAAGGATTCTCACTACCGGGAGTTCAAAGCCTTCTATCTGAAGATACCCAAATCTGAGAGAACTCAAGTCTTCGAGGGTCTCTGGGCCCTGGAGATGATAACCCACGATGAGATATTGGAACTCGCCAAGGATGCCAACAAGCTCCTTGCAAGATTCACCGATCGTACGGAGAAGATCTTCCTACCAGGCACTCCATGCCCCCTGTGCAAGTTCCCCACATATACCTGGATGGAGGACATAGAAGGATGCACCGATAAGGAGGTAATCAGGTCCATTCAAAAGGACTTTTCCGAGTGGAGCCCAGATGATGGAGCCTGTGAGCGATGCATCGAGGGCTACAAAGTGCAATTGTCCATGAACATTGAAGGACGTGAAGGGTGGAAGCTACCAAACTTCAAATGATTTTTGAAGTAGCTGATGATTTTTATAGACAGATGCTGGTGCGTTTTTGATGTCTTCGGAATTGATGTTCATTACCCCTTTATAACCGAATAGAATAAGAGAAGGTGAAGAGAAGATACCAAATATAACCTCATGAGGAGGTGGAAGGATAATTAGAAGGAATTTATTCGATAACCTGATTAAAATTCTGCTGCTATCCAGTTTTTTGGAATTGGTTTTCAATAGAATTTTCTCAAGGGCAGCCGTCTTCATTCCGAAGGATGGTTATTTGGTCTCTTTATACAATCTCCTTTCTTCCTTTGGGATAATAATATTCAACCTTTCATCCATATTTTTATTACTAGTTCTCTTTTTGATTATAGACTCTAAACTTCAGCGTCCTAATAGAACGAATATAGCATTAAGTTCTCTCCTGTTATTTTTGATTATATTGAGCATCGCCTTTATATTCATACCCCCAACTGCTGGACTTTCCCTTATCTATAATTTAGCTTCTTTGGCCAGTATACTTCTCATAACAACCCAGCTTTATGCTTCGAGTGGAAAGAAGATAGAAAAATTGACCATCATCACTTTAAGTGTCTTTTATCTCTGTTCTTACTATTACAGACTCTCTCACATTTCCTATCAGCTCTTGGGTATCACTTCTGCCCCAACCCTTTCAGTCGAGACATTTAATTTTGGAGAATTCTTGGTTTTACCCCTCAGCGTACTTATTTTTGCCACATACTCTGGAGTTTTAAATGGAAGGGATTTAAACTGGAAAATGGCTATCCTTCCAACGATCTTCGCGGCCATCTTTGTGGCATCAAATCTCATGAATTCCGAGATGACTGCCATATTCTCGATTTGGAGCCTTGGGTTCACGTTATTCCTGCCTTATCCCCTCTACGCCATAGCTATTTGGCTCTTCTCCTTTACCCTGATAAAGCTGATATCTCAAGGGCAATCTAGGGGTTATGGTTTGGCCTTTATCTTCATCGCAGGCTATGCATTTTGGTTGAGTTACCACAATCTCTTGCTACTCCTGGGCCTTTTACTGCTAAGTGAGAAGTCCTCTGCATAATTTATCTTACTATAACCACTTTCAATCACATGCCTCTTGATGGCCATTTTTACTATCTCTCGATGGAGTGGAGGCACTTTTTTATGCGTAACTTCTCTCCTTGGCTCTAAAGGAGGAGGAAGTAGCAAAAATATTGAAATTTCTGTGATTTAAGTTTTTTTCAATTAGAAATTACATCGCCTTTTGAATCTTTTTTCTAAAAAAGATATATTAAGGATTATTCTCAATCATGGAGAAAGAGAGGTTATGTATGGGCGGTCAACAGTCAGAAAAAGGCGTTGCATCAGGAGTGGTAAAGGGAATCGTCAAGATTAAGGTCCTCGCTGCAGCCTTCACCATAACCGCTATCTTTTATTCCCATAATATCCATGTCAACGTTAAGGTTTAACTATGCCAATTGAAATAGAGAAAAAGAAACTAGAGGAAACTTTGAGGGGAAATTTGATATCAGCATACCTGGATTATGCGATAGGATTTGGGGATGAGGGCGCCCAAAAAATCCTCAAAAAATTGTAAATAAAGAGATAAACAGGATGTATAAACATATCTTAATACCTGTGGATAATTCCAGATATTCTAACTATGGAATGGATTTAGGGATAAGTCTTGCAAAAAAATTTGATTCCCAGTTGGTTTGCAGCCATGTCTATGCCGCACGCCTGCATGACAGCAGATTTAAAGAGATGGAAAAGGGCCTCCCCTCAAAATATCAAGATGAGAAGAGATTGGAAGAGACCAGGAACACTCATGATACCTTAATCACTAAAGGCCTTCAGATAATCTCAGAATCCTACCTAGACCTCTTCGAAAAGAGATGTCGCGAGGCACAAGTCCAATTCGAGCGCAAGATAATGGAGGGAAAAAATTTTGTTGAATTGGTCAATGAAGTGAGAAGTGACAATTACGATCTGGTGGTTATGGGCGCCCTTGGATTGGGAGCTGTGGAAGGCAGCCTCATCGGAAGCGTATGTGAAAGGGTGGTAAGAAGGATTAATACAGACGTATTGGTAGTCAAAAATCAGTCCCTCTTAAATGGCACCATAATTGTAGCAATTGACGGGAGTTCCCAGTCTATGGCCGGTTTAAAGATTGCCTTGAATTTGGGCAAGGCATTTGGTGTGGATGTGGAAGAGATATCTGCCTTTGACCCCAACTTTCACTACACTGCTTTTCGTAGCCTTAAAGGCGTACTATCTGATGAAGCGGGAAAGATTTTCAAGCTTGAAGAGCAGGAAAAACTGCATGAAGAGATAATCGATAATGGCTTAGCAGAGATATACCAAGAGCATCTCAACACTGCAAGCAGGATAGCTGAGAGAGAAGGAGTGAAGATTAAGACCAAATTGCTTTCAGGAAAGCCCTTTAATCAGGTTCTAAAGTACGTTAAGAGCAGGAACCCATCACTTTTGATTGTAGGGAAGGTGGGCATTCACTGCAATGATGGCCTAGATATAGGCAGCACTACAGAAAACCTACTCAGACTTGCCCCCTGCCACGTGCTCATTACAAGCGGAAGGTATAATGTGCCTTTGGAGCTTAAAACTAAAAAACCTAATGGAAGCATCCCCTGGACCGATGGTGCAAAAAAGCGGCTTGAGAATGTTCCTGCATTCGCGCGGGAGATGGCAAAGAAGGCTATAGAAGACTATGGTAGAAAAAAGGGACACAAAGAAATTAATCTTGAGGTGATGGAGAAAGCTAGGAAGAGAATAGGGATGTGAGAGTATGGAATCTGAGTCAGAGGTAGTAAGGCAGGTAACGGAGCAGATGCAGCGAGTAAAAGACAGAATGAGCAAAGTTGAGCACAAAATAGCTGTGATGAGTGGAAAAGGTGGGGTAGGCAAGAGTGTGGTCACTGTTAATCTGGCTCTGGCTATGGCCCAGCAAGGTTATAAAGTAGGCATTCTCGATGCCGATATAAATGGTCCTTGTGTGCCAAAGATGCTAGGGATAAAAGATCAACATTTGAAGATAACTCCAGATGGAGCGATTCCAGCTTCGGCGCCTCTAGGCATAAAAGTAGCTTCTATGGACCTTCTGCTGCAGAGCGAGGAGGCCCCAGTAATTTGGGAAGGTCCTGTTGAGTCAAGCGCGGTCTGGCAGGGTGCGATGGAAATGAGTGTTATACGCGAGTTTTTAAGTGACGTCGCTTGGGGAAAACTCGATTACCTCTTAATAGATCTTCCTCCGGGAACGGGTAACAAACCATCGACACTCGTTCAGTTGATACCAGACTTGGGTGGAGCGATAGTGGTTACTATCCCGTCCGAGGTTTCAAAAATTGTGGTAAAGAAATCGATAACCCTGGCAAGAGAACTTAAGATTCCGATAATCGGTTTGATCGAAAACATGAGCGGCTTTACATGCCCCGAGTGCAACGTAGAAACAGAACTTTTTACTGGTGGCGATGGCAAGAAATTATCTAGAGAGGTAGATACTCAGGTTCTGGGAAAAATTCCCTTCGATCGCAGGATTGGTTTAATCTCTGGTAAAGGCATGCCATTTATGGTTGAACATGAAGATGCACCTGCTGCAAAGGCATGCATGCAAATAGCAGAGAAAATTATAGATTACTTGAGGTGATAAAAATGAAGTTTCTCTGTGAAAAATGCAATGAATATATGCACTATGAAGATTCTAAGCCAGAAGAAGGATCAATGCGCATAACATTTGCTTGCTCTGGGTGCGGGAACCGGATATCCCTCATCACCAATCCAGGCGAGACCCAATTGGTTCACAGTCTTGGGGTCAGCATAGGGGGAAGAAAAACCAAGGCTCAACCATTAGAGTTGACGAGAACGACCCTTAGGCAAAAGCGAAAAGTTGAAATGGAAGAGCCCATCTGGAGCGGAGAGGCAAGTGAAAGGATTGAACGCATTCCATCTTTTGCCCGCAATATGGCAAAGAAGGCAGTAGAAAAATTTGCCAAAGAAAAGGGCTACAGGAAAATAACACCAGAGGTAGTTGAAGAAGCAAAGAAAAAGATGGGGATATAAGGGATGGAATTTAAGCCCTTCTTGATATCATGGAATATCACGAAGCGGTGTAACTTGAGGTGTCCTCACTGCTATTTAGACGCCTCTGGCCAAAGTGAGGAAACCAGGGATGAACTTACGACCGAGGAGGGCTTTCGCCTGATTGACCAGATTTCAGAGCTAAATTCCCAAATCTTTCTAATCCTCACAGGCGGAGAACCACTTCTTAGAAAAGACTTTATAGATTTAGCGAGGCATGCTTCTGGGAAGCTGAGGGTACTTGTCGGGACGAACGGAGTTCTGTTAACTGATAAAAATGTAAAAAAAATGGTCGAGTGTGGGGTAAGCGGCGTTGGGATAAGTATGGATTCCATAAATCCAGAAAACCATGACTCTTTCAGGGGGATGGATGGGGCCTGGGATAAGGCTGTAAGAGGTATAGAGGCCTGCAAGAAATATGGACTTAACTTTCAAATTCAGACAACTATTACAAATGACAATTATGAGGAGATACCTGACATGATAGAGTACTCACATAGTGCTGGAGCAAAGGCATTTACTCTCTTTTTTTTGGTGTGCACCGGAAGGGGCCAGGAATTTACTGATTTGTCCCCCGTCCAATACGAGAAGATGCTTTCATACCTCGCAAAAGCACAGGACGGGTATTTAGATATGATGATAAGGGCAAGGTGTGCCCCCTACTTTATGAGGATTTCGTATCAGAAGGAACCATTCAGCAGGCTCGCAAGCGCCTGCTATGCAGGGAAGCAATACTGCAGGATTACTCCAACGGGAGACGTTACCCCCTGCCCATACATCCCCACTGCCGTGGGAAACGTAAGGAGCGAGAGCTTTTCTGATATATGGAATAACTCAAATCTTTTCCATCAAATGAGACATTCAAAGGTCAAAGGCAAGTGTGGCATTTGCGAATTCAATTTCGTCTGTGGTGGTTGCAGGGCCAGGGCCTTTGCTTCCACCGGCGATTACATGGCTGAGGACCCCATGTGTTTGTATAAACCGAAACTAGAATCTAAAGAAGTTGTAAAATCAAAAGATTCACCCTTAATCTGGACTAAAGATGCAAAGGAAAGGATAGAAAAGGTACCATTTTTCGTAAGGGACATGGTTAAAAAAGAGCTTGAAAATCGTGCAAAAGAAAAGGGACTTGATAAAATCACCCCAGAGCTCATGGCAGATATGAAAAAGAAATGGACTGAAAGGGAAAGGTAAGGATATTTTATTCTACAATTACCCAACCACCCATACCAGGATGAAATAGGCACTCATACTCATAGGTACCAATGGTATCGAATTTACGGCTCCATGATTCGTCTTTTTGCAATGCTTTTGAGTCGAAGATTCCTAGACTTATGACAGTGTGGGCTTCGGAATCAAGATTCGTCCAAGTGACTATAGTGCCCGTAACAACTTTTATAGTATTTGGTAAAAATGTAAATCCTTTAATATCTACTGTTGCAACTGGCGCTTCTGTTGTGATGGGTGGAGGCGTGGATTGTTGGGGTGCGCTGTAAGACCTCTGGAAACATCCACTCGAAAGTATCACTGCAATTAAGATCAGTCCAGCGAATATGACATTTATAACCATTCTATTTTGAGTCACTTTATCACATCCGATTTCGCTTTTTATAAGTAATCTTGAATTCTTTGAAATTGGATATATAAATATTTAATTAAAATGAAAGTTGAAACTCCTATTCTTGATAACATGAGGTAATTCGCATTTATCCAGTGACTGTTACACTCATCGTAACCCCATGTGCCTTGTTTAGGACGGTAAATGTTCCAGCGTCCTTGAAGGTATAGCTGTATTCCTGGTCTAGACCTAAAGCCCCGCTGTCAAACAGACCATCAGTGGAAATAGGATGATTCATTTCATTCATATTCTTCCAAGTAACGAGAGTTCCTTTTTCTATCTTGAGAGCTGGCGGAGTAAATTTCGTGTGTTCTACTTTAACCAGCGTTTCTACTCCAAGAGATGCATCAGGTGAAGGCGCCGCCTTTGTTGTGGCAGGTGAAGGCGTGGCTGGCTGGGGCGCCCCGCTGTAATCCTTCGTGCATCCACTCATTAGTATCAATACAATCACAAGCAGTCCTAACATTACAACCTTTTTCATTTTAAACCTCCGTTTTTACCCTCAAGTGTATAGGTACATTTACTTAACTCTTACTATCGCGATAGTTGATTAAAAATTTATCTTTTTCTATTATCTATCAAAAATCCAATAGCAAATCCTGCAACTGCTAAAAAAGAATGAATTTTTAAGCCAGTGCTACTCAAAAACGTTACTCCGAAGGGATGGGAGATAGCACCAATAAGTATTCCCAATATTAAACCAATAATTGCCTTTTTAAGTTTCATTTTTTTTAAAGTTATTATGAATCTCAGTATATGAAGTTTATGTCATTGTAGAGCATCCCGATCATTTTTCGGCCAAGCGCCATATTCACTATCATCTCCTTCTCTTTATCAAAGATATCCATCCCCCCAAAAATTGAAGTGACGTAAGACTGGGACTATCTGCAATCTTTCAGAAAAGTATATATATGAAAATTTTCATTTATCATTAAATTTGAGGTGATATGGTGAAATTGAAAATAAAAACAAGTCATTTAGTTTATTTGCTTGCTGCAGTTTTATTTATTACAGCAGGTTGCACGCAAAATGGGGGACCAGCGACGACCGAGGCCCCAACGACGCAGCCTCCTGCAACAACTACAGCGCCGCCAGCTACGACCGAGGCACCAGCTTCTGTACCTGTAGGAAATATAGACGCAGGAAAAGAAGTTTTCTCGGGAAAAGCATGTTCTGCCTGCCACTTTATCAAGGGAGATTATGAGGTGGGTTCTACTTTGATAGCACCAGAACTTTCTGATATCGGGACAAGGAAAGATGCAGCATTTATAAAAGAGTCTATCTTAGACCCCAATGCAGTGGTCGCGGAAGGCTACTCTCCAGGGATAATG
>JAZFTU010000009.1:0-6145 GCA_036446855.1 Hydrothermarchaeaceae archaeon (SeqCode)
GCCTTCTTTTTAAGCTCTTCATACTCGCCCTTTGGTATGGTTACCATTCTCATACTATTTCTTGGTAGCCTTAACGTCTAAAAATTTGATATGCCAACATCAAAAGCCGCAAAGAAAAAGCTCGAGAAATTTGAGGACAGAAAGAGATGGTTGAGTGTTGTATAAGGGAGGTGGAGAAAGGTTTGAGTCCTGTCGGCTGTATTCAGAACAACCCTTTTGCTTCACAAAAGCGTTGACGGAAAAATGGAGCTTCGACCGAAGGGAGAAGCGAGTTTTGGGATTCCCAAAGACCTTTTAACAAAATGGAGATTTCGCATAAGCAAAATCGGATTTTTCTTTGGTGCAGATTTCTTTTTTCATAAAAAGAAAGTTGCATCCCGTCGGCCGGATTTGAACCGGCAACCGTTGGATCTACAGTCCAACGCTCTGCCAAGTTGAGCTACGACGGGTTTATCTGGCCATTAGGCCACATGGACTTTCAGATTCATGATATAAAAATATACGCTCATTCGAAATTTATATTAAGCCAGCGCCTGTATGAGATAGCATGAAATTGCTTGCATTGTTTTTAATGCTTGCCGTGCTTCCTTCGGCCTTTGCCCAGGAGGGATTATTTGTATCCCGGCACAGCGTTACCTACACTTTGGGAGAAAGCGATTTTTTTGTGGAGGAGCGGATAATATTTGAGAACAAGGGAAGCTTGAATAGCAACCTTTTTAGAGACAATATCTATTTTTCAAGGGGAAATGCGCAGGACGTAGCTGTAGATGTCAAAGGGAAAAATCTGGGTTACTCTGTAGAATATTCGCCATTCACCACAATCAACATAAAGCTCCTCCTGTGGAAGGGGGAGAGGCGGGAAGTAACTTTACGGTACAGGCGTTCAGACATGGTTTTTCGAGGGGGTGCGGTAAATGCTATTAGCGGGCTTGCCCTTGGAAAATATCCCTGGACTATTAACCGGGCAAAAATAACGTTTATAGCGCCAGAGGGGTTTTTGTTCGGAAATGTTACGCCATATGTCACAAAAACTGTCATTGGAGGCAGAAAAACCCTTTCATATGACCTTTCTCCGATAAATTTAGCAAATTTTACGGCCATTAGAGATGGCTTCCCAGTGAGAATTGAGTATGCTAAATACGATGAAATGGCACTTTCAGAGATAAAAAACGCAAAGGAATTTATCGAGGATTTAAACTCTGACATAAAAAGTGCCAACAAAAGCATAGAAAATGCAAGGGGGCACGGCTCTGAATTAGAGCAGGTTTTGGCCCTATTTTCTGTCGCAGTGAGAACGCACGAGAATTCAAAAATCGCCCTGGGCCTTGCCGAGATAAAATCAAACGCTTATTCTGAGGATTATGACCCATACCTCGCCTATTACTACGCAATAAAATCCAAGAATCTTTCAAGGGATGCATCAAGGAGGGCAGAGGAGTCAAAAGACCTTGCTAACTTTGAGACCCAGAGGACTCTTGAGGAGAAAATATCCGGCATCGGCTCAAAACTTTCTGGACTCCCGGATGACCGGGGGAGAGCACCCTCTTTGGTACCCGAAAAGCCCAAAGAAGCTTTGGGACCCCTGAAGGGGCCTCTCGCTGCAATTATCTTGATTCTTTTAGCACTTGCCATATCAGGCGTATATATTTACAGGGGAAAGGATAGTGGTGCACCAGAACCAAAGAGAGGTACAGTCAAGGACTTTAAGGGAATTAGCGACTTAAAATACAAGAACTTTGAGGGGTTTGATAAAAAAATCAACACAGTCAAACACAGCACTGCGCTTGCAACAGAAATCCGAAGCCTGATGAAAAGAAAGGAAAAGCTGGAGTTTGACATAGAGACCCTGCGAAAAATGAAGATTTCCGGACAGATGCCTGGCAAGAAGTTTGAGACAGAAAAGGAGAAAATTGACAGAAAGATTGACGAGACCGCAGCAAACATTGCAAGGCTTCAAATAAAGCTCAAAGACATTAAAAAGGCGAAAAGATGAAAAAGGTCTTGCAGATGCAGATTAAGGGGGGGATGAGTGTAGATGAGCTTATTAGAGTGTATAAAAAATCGGGTGTCCTCGGCGCAGGGGGTGTGGCACAGGCCGCAGATATAATCGAGGAGATGATAAAAAAACGCGCAACGATATTTCTTGGCCTTTCGGGCCCACTTGTTGCGGCCGGGCTAAGAAGCATAATTACCGATTCAATAAATTCTGGATACGTAAATTGCGTGGTCACGAGCGGTGCCAACGTCGTTCATGATATGATAGAATCCCAAAATGGCTCGCATTACGTGGGAGATTTTCGGGCCGATGACAGGGAACTTACGAAGAAAAAGATAGGGAGAATAGGAAATATATTTACAAAGGAGAGTGACTTTGAGAACTTCGAGGATCTGATGCAGAACATACTTGGGGATATTAGCCCCGACAAGGGAAAGAACATCTCAATCATGGAGCTGCTTTGGGAGATTGGCTCTAGGACAGAAGACAAAAAGTCCTTTTTGAGGGCGGCATATAAAAAAAATGTGCCTGTATTCTCTCCGGGGCTTGTCGATTCAGTTATGGGAATACAGCTTTTTATGTTCTCACAAAAAAACGATTTTGTATTAAACGCAACTAAAGATATCAAGGAGCTGGTAGACATGGTATTTACCGCAAAAAAGAGCGGGGCCATAATTTTGGGAGGGGGCCTTCCAAAGCACTATATCCTAAATGCAAACCTGTTAAGAAAGGGCATCGACTACGGCGTTCAGATAACGATGGACAGGGAGGAGGCAGGAAGCCTCAGCGGAGCGAAACTTGAGGAGGGGATATCTTGGGGGAAGATGAAGGCAAAAGGTCGGATGGCATCCCTCGTAGGCGACGTAACCGTGCTGTTCCCACTTCTCATGGCAGGCATAAAAGAGCGGATCGAATGAGGTAAGCATTACCGTTAGTAGCTCTTCTTTTGCAGGAACTTGAGGTCTTTAGATATCCACTTCTTTTTTCATTTCTTCAAATTATTCTTTTTTTATCTACCCTCTTGCGTATCTCTCCTTTAGAATATCAAGCGCATATTTGGAGACTCTTACTTCGCCTGCCCCCTTGAACTGCCTGTAAAGCCAGATAATCAAAAGGATAAGCACGGTCCAAAATAAAACCAGGAAGATTATTCCCATAGCGCCCCGCCATATCCCCTCATACCGCCTCCACCGTAATCCGTGCCAAAAAACATGTTCATACAAACTCACCCCGTGTTGCACCAGTTGCGGCAACATATAACTTTTCCGATACGTTTATCTATCTACAAACTCCCTTAGAATCTCAAATGCCACTTAAAAGAGAGAACGGAATAATTCTGGCTCTGGATGTTGCCTCCAGGGAAGAGGCACTTAATATCTGTAAAGAGACGGCAGGCCATATAGATGCAATAAAGGTCGGGTACCCACTCATACTGAGCAGTGGGCTGGGCGTTATTGGAGAGCTTGGAGAGTTCAATAAACCAATAATCGCAGACCTTAAAGTTGCAGACATACCAGAGGTCAGCGAGAGAATTTGCGATGCTGCTACAAAAAGTGGAGCCGATTTTGTCATTGTCCACGGTTTTGTTGGAAGAGACGTCATCAGGGCATGCTCAAAAAATTCCAAAATTTTCGTAGTAGCCGAGATGAGCCACCCCGGTGCCGAGGAATTTATGGTAAAAAACGCCTGGGCGATTGCAGAGATGGCCAAAGAATACGCCGAGGGAATAGTTGCGCCAGCGACAAGACCACATAGGATAAAAGAACTTAGAAAAGCGGTCGGGGACTTAATAATCATATCCCCGGGGATAAAGGCACAGGGGGCAAGCGTCGGAGATGCGATTACCGCCGGGGCAGACTATGAGGTTATAGGGAGGGGTATATACGAAGCTATAAGCCCTAAAAAGGCGGCAGAGGAGTTCAGAGAAAGCATCAGGAGAATCTGCTAATCATAGCTATCCTCCCAAGAGCATTCCTTCGATGTCAGGGGTATAAGGAAGGAGGGCCGCCTGAATAAATTTATCGATTCCAAGGAGGATTGAAATACCGCTGAGTATCAGTATCCATCCTGCAATTTTCCTCAAGCGGTCTGAATTATTTTTAATAAAATCAAACCTCGAAGATAAAGACTTTCCGCCATAGGCTACGGCAAGCATCGGGAGGCTAAGTCCCGCTGAAAAAGAAAGGAGGAGAAGTGAACCCCCGAGGGCGTTTTCCAGCGTGGAGGCATATGTAAGAACCGCACCGAGGATTGGGCCTACGCACGGTATCCAGATTATGCACAGGGTTAACCCAAGTACAAAGGCCCCCTTGAGCGATTCACCCGAAGATGCCTCGACAGTCTTCCTTTTAAAGAGGCCCATCAAAAAGTTTACAAAAAGTGAGGAATACTTGACATAGACCTTGTCTATCTCCTCGTCTATCATAATTAATCCAAATCCCATTATCAGAAAAGAAAAAATAACCCTGTAAAATCCGCTGGAAATCTTTGTTGCGATGCCTAACGAAGTAAATAGCCCCCCCATCAAAGTAAAGGATATTGACATGCCCATAACGATTATTACGGGTCTCAATTTATGGCCAGCAGAGCCTGCGAGCATCGGCGGGAGGATTGGTATTATACAGGGTGTAAATACGGTTAGCACTCCCGCAAAAAAGGCCAAAAGATATGTAACCTCTAAAATTTTACTTCCCCCCTTTGATTGGTGCAGAGCTGGAGGCCAGCACAGCGAGCATGCCGATTGTGAAAAATATGATTCCTGCCCAAACAAGATTTACCTGGGGCTTTATCCTGACATCAAGAAAAATATCTTTTTCAGTGATTCCGTTGAATATGACATATACATCACCCATTATCCCCCGGTCTATCATGACCTTTTGCACATCCCCGTTAAAGTACTTTATAGACTTTGCAGTGCCAGTTGCAATCTCACTATCGCCCTTATATACTGCAAGTATTACCTCCTGGCTAACTGAGAAAATCTCTCTACCAAGCGGACTCTCAAAATTCGGCGCAAGGAGCAAGAGTGGGAATGTCATGTTCAAAAATGAGCTTTTAAAGTTGGCGTTTATCGTGCCTGTTGCCCCGCCCTGCCTGCCTTTTTGAATATTCTCGGCACTTGTATCAGTGGCCACCCAGAGTTCTTCTTCCCCTTCAGTGAGCCTTACGTAGGTGGTATGGGGAGTTTGGATGACCTCCTCGACATAGCCGTGGATGGTGTAGCTATCCTTTATGCCGCTATGAATTTCACTAAGAAATTCCCCCACACTCAGGCCGGGGATTTTGTATGATACATTGTCACCCTTATACTCGCGGATAGTGTCAACTCCCAGTAATTTTACGGCATAGGGACTTTCAGGTATCTGGGTGAGCTTTCCTTCATCGTCACTGTTTAATGTTATCTGAAATTCTGAATCCAGGGCATAGCTGAAGACAGAGCCCAGGATAATTAGGGCAACTCCAATATGGATGACAGATATACCAAGTTCCTTTATCACAAATTCCTTTTTTGGAGAAATACGTCTGGCATTAAATCTTTCAATTGAACTATATACAATATACGCCGAGGGCGGTATGAAACTTAAGATAGAAATTGAGCCGATGAGCGAATAAAGATACGGCTTATTTGGGTTTACAATCGCAGAGTAATCCGCAAGGTTCCAGGAATCTGTTGGTCTGATAAATCCGGTTGCAATTGTTAGAAGCGAAAATATGAGTAATTCCCTCTTGGATTTTTCTTTTGTAGATTCCTTGTAGGTCAGTGCGAGGCCGGCAAGCAGCATTGTCGCAATTATTACCGGATAGCTCCAGATATTAAAGAAATGTGCCCCTATCCCGATCTTGTTTCCCGATGTAAGCTTGGAAATTGCAGGATATGTAATCCCCCAAAACGACACAAATGTGAGGACCAGGAAAAGAACGATGGCAAGATAAAATATGTTCGTTCTGTTCATGAACGTAATTTCTTCCTCTTCTTGATATTTTGCTGCTCTAAAGTTTAGAGCTGCGAGTATCAGAGGGAGAAGAGCGCTTGCGGTGGTCATTATTAAGATATACAGCCCAGTCTCGCCTACGCCAAAGGCGTGCACAGACTCAAAAAAACCGCTTCTTGTAACCAGGGTTGCATATAGTACTAAAGTAAAAGACAGA
>JAZFTU010000010.1:0-5510 GCA_036446855.1 Hydrothermarchaeaceae archaeon (SeqCode)
CCTGTGAGATGTGTCTTGGGCCTCCGGTTCTTATTTAGCTTAGGAATAGTGCCTGTTGCCTTGTACTTCTGATATAACTGCTGCACCCTCCTTGGCGTTATCTTCATTGCAGCAGCGATTTGCTCGTTGGTCTTCTCCCCCTCCGTCTTTCTCCTGATTATCCCCCGGATCTTCTTGTTCGTTAGTCTGACCATACCGTCCGCTGGTTCAGGGGGGGGTGAAATAATATCGGGACTCTACATACTCCATCTGCCAGCATAATATTAATATAAACCCTGTGATATGTTCTAACAATGGAGTACCTGAGGCTTTCCTGGGACGATGTAGAGGAGCAATGCGGGGTCATTGCGAGGGAAATACAAGAGCGCAAGGTATCGTTTGACATAATCATAGGCATCGCCAGGGGCGGCTGGGTGCCTGCAAGGATTTTGTCTGATATTTTGGGAAGTGATGAAATCCATACGGTGGGGGTGAAATTTTATGAATCAGTCGGAAAAACAAGGAAAAAACCATTGATTCTCCATCCGACCCAGACCGACATTGAAGGGTTAGATGTCCTCCTGGTAGACGATATCGCTGACACGGGAGAGAGCCTCAAGGCCACAATCAGGCATCTTAAGGAGAGGAAGGCAGAAAACCTCTTTGTCGTGACGCTTGTAAAAAAACCTCATTCTAACTTCATACCCCATATCTTTTCTGAGGAAACCGAGAAGTGGGTAATCTTTCCATGGGAGGTAAACGAGGTAATAAGAGACATAAAGGCCAAAAGTAATTCATCAGATGAATTGGAAAAAGAGATGAAAAAGGCCGGGCTTTTATGAAAGCAGAAGACGATATAAAGGCAATCGAGGGCGAGATTCGAGAAACAAAATACAACAAGGCCACCCAGCAGCATGTAGGACGTCTGAAGGCAAAACTTGCACGGCTTAAGGATGAGCTTATAAAAAAACGAACTGCAAAGGGAGGAGGGGGCGGGGGCTATTCGGTAAGAAAATCTGGGGATGCTACAGTAGCACTCGCAGGCTTTCCATCTGTGGGAAAATCCACTCTTTTGAACAAACTTACTAATGCAGAGTCAGAAGAGGCAGCATACGATTTTACAACTGTGAAAGTAGTTCCGGGCGTAATGGAATATGAAGGTGCAAGAATCCAAATACTGGACCTCCCTGGACTTGTCCGCGGCGCTTTTTATGGACGGGGCAGGGGAAAAGAAGTACTTTCTGTAATAAGGTCATCAGACCTCATCCTCTTCCTCATAGATGTCTTAAACACCGGGCAGTTTAACTCATTAAAAAGAGAGTTATATGACTCGGGCATAAGGCTTGACGAGAGACCGCCCATGGTAAAAATAAAAAATAAGAAGGTCGGTGGAATTTCGATAAATTCGACAGTCAAACTAACAAAGATAGACAAGGTTGGAATAAGGGGCGTTCTATCCGAATTTAGGATTCACAACGCAGACATAGTAATACGTGAGAACATTACCCAAGACCGTTTCATTGATGCAATATCAAAAAACAGAGTTTACCTCCCTTCCATAATCGCTCTAAACAAAATCGACCTCGCAGAAGCTGGATATAAAAATAGGTTAACTAGGGAGTTTAAGGGGGCGCGATGCATTCGGGTTTCTGCACAAAAAGGCACCAATCTAAAAAAACTTAAAAATGCTGTTTATAAAAGATTGAAATTCATAAAGGTTTACACAAAACCCCGTGGAAAAAAACCTGACATGGATGAGCCGATGATAGTGGTAAAAGGCGCCACGGTAGGCGACCTGTGCGACCGGATTCATAGAAATAAGAGAAACATGTTTCGGTATTCGCTCATCTGGGGAAAATCTGCAAAATTCGGTGGTCAAAGAGCGGGACTTGACCATGTCCTTTTAGATGGTGACATAGTAACAATCGTCTAGGTATACATTACCCCTGCTTCCCCCGTCCCTTCTTCGAATCTGCCCCTGACTTTTATTATGGCATTTTCAAAGTCTCGCATGTTGACCTGGTCTCTCCCTTCCCTTAGTGCAAACATGCCTGATTCAGTGCATACAATCTTTATATCCGCACCGGATGCATTTTCCACCTGTCCTGCAAGTTCTTCCAGATTTATGTCACTATTCACATTCATTTTTCTTGTATGAATCTTGAAAATCTCTAGCCTACCTTCAATACCGGGAAGTGGTATCTCTATTAGCCTGTCAAATCTCCCTGGACGAAGCATTGCCGGGTCAATTATGTCTGGCCTGTTGGTTGCAGCAATTATTCTCACATCACCCCTGTGGTCGAACCCATCCATTTCTGCAAGCAGTTGCATCAAGGTCCGCTGAACCTCCCGATCTCCGGATGTTGCAGATTCGAGCCTTGTGGCACCAATCGCGTCCACTTCATCGATAAACAAGATGCTTGGTGCCTTTTCGTTTGCCATCTTAAACAGCTCCCTTACGAGCCGGGCACCTTCCCCTATATACTTCCTTACGAGCTCAGATCCTATAAGTTTTATAAAAACAGAATTTGTCTCATGGGCCACAGCCTTTGCAATAAGTGTTTTTCCTGTCCCGGATGGACCGTATAATAGCACGCCCTTTGGCGGGTCGATGCCGACTTTTTTGAAGGACTCGGATTTAATAAGAGGGAGCTCGATAGTTTCACGAATCTCTTCCAGCTGGTCAGTGAGCCCCCCAATGTCTCCATAGGTTTCTTTCGGCTTTTCATCGATTTCCATGGCAAGTACTACCGGGTCTTTTTCAATTGGGAGGACTTCTACTACAGCAAGTGATTGCTGGTTCATAGCCACCCTTGCGCCAGTTACAAGATTTTTCTTGTCTATGAATTGAGAAGCGCCCACCACAAAATTTGGCCCTGCGGTGCTCTTTACAACCACTTTTCCATCACCAAATGTGTCGACTACTGTCCCTATGACAAGGGGCATTGTGTGCATCTTTTCAAGCTCGCTTTTTAATCTTCTTAGCTCTCTTTCAAGCTGGATTTTTTCATTATCAAGAAGTCTCTTTTTATCCTCAAGCCATCTTATCCTCTGAGCATAGCTATTTTTAATCCTAGTATTCTCATTTGTCAACTGGGCATTTTCCCTTTCCAAGTCTCGAATACGGTTAAGGAGGTATTTTGACATCTCCACACCAGATTTTTGTGGGTCCGTAATTCCAGCATCATCTGACATGCTATTATCTTTGTACAAATGGTTATATATACCTTTTCTAATATTGCTAAATAGAGGCATTTACCTTGAATTGTGAAGTTTGTGGAAATCCTGTTGAAAGGCCCGTTGAAGCAGATATAGAAGGGGTCAATATGAAGGTCTGCAGCAGGTGTTCCCGATTTGGTTCCATAACACGGGGAGCCCCTCCAAAGGCACAGGGTGTAAAACCAAGGAGGCCATTTAAGGGCACGGCACCGGCGGCAAAAGAAAAGGTGCTGGAGTGTGTGGATGACTACAATACAATTATACGTACGACAAGGGAAAAAAAGGGGATGACGCGAGAAGACCTGGGGAGAGTGCTTAATGAGAAGGCATCCGTAATAGCCCGGCTGGAGTCAGGCACCATGGTACCGGATATAAAGCTTGCAAGGAAAATAGAAAGCGCTCTAAGGATAAAGATTCTAGGGGCGTACGAGGATGAAAAGGTCGAAAAGAGTGGTCCTTCTTCTGGAGGATTTACCATCGGGGATTTTATTAAGTGATACGTAAACTAAAAAAGAGACTGTAAAATATGCTTCCGGACGTTCAAACAAGAGCCCCAGATATAAAGATTTCTCTCACCAGGGTGGGAGTAAGCGGCGTAAAAAAGCTTTTAATAATACCGAGAAATGGGAAACGCCCCCTCGTTTTACTTGCAGATTTTTCCTGCTTTGTCGACCTCCCCTCTTCCCAGAAGGGTATCCACATGTCGAGAAATCTTGAGGCGATAAACGAACTCATAGAGGAGATTGTAAAAAAACCTGTTTACGAGCTGGGCAGCCTTTGCGAAGACATGGTAAAAGAAATTCTCAAGAGGCACAATTATGCCAGCAGATGCGAGGTGGAAATGGAAAGCAGGCTTATGATCCCCATGAAAACTCCCTCTGGGAGGCGCGAGCAGGAATTTGTGAGGCTGATAACCCGGAGCAAGGCCTATAAAAACAAAAAACCTAAGATAGAGCGAGAAATCGGGGCGGAGATACGGGGCCTTTTACTGCACCCCCCTGTCAAAGGAAAGCCTACTTTAGGATGCGGAGAGAGGGCAAAGGCATCACTCATGATACAGGTTCCAGAAGGCCATTTGATAAAAATTGATGATATTATCGAGATCCTGGAAACCGCCCTGAGCTCAAGGGCGTATGGATTTTTGAGCGAAGATGAGGAAAGGCTTGTTTTAGATAGTGCCTGCAAATCTCCAAAATCTACTAGCGACGTAGCAAGGGGCATCTTAACGGAAGCAAAAAAGAAATTTAGCGACCTAACCGGCATGAAGGTCACAGCAAAGTGCACAGCAGAAGAGTCCCTTTTCACATACGATTCTTATGCGGAAAAACAGGCAGTCATCAAATAGCCTTTAGAAGGGTCGTAATAAAAATATACGCAAGTATCAGATACAAGATTTTTCTGGCATCAATGCCTCTTAACAGCTGAAACAACCTGTCTGGAACAGGTTTTTTAATTCCCCTCCTCTCAGAGGTCCTGCTCCGGGTCTTGAATGGCTCATATATCCACTTTCCCGGCTCCTTTCTTGATTCTTCCTTGAATTTTTCCAGGCCCCTGCAGCTGTGGTTTTCCGGGAGCCGGTGTTCTCCGCAAAATTGTTCTCCGCAAAATTTGCATCTGAAAGGGAGTCTCTCTTTAGCACTGCAATATGAGCACTTACCCATCGTAAAGCTCTTTCCTCCTCGCTTCAAGCATTTCGCTTTTTAGGCCCCGGTACTCTGCCGCGGTTTGTATTTGCGCGTCCTGTTTTTCGGCTGTTATGGCCGCATCTTTTATTCTGCTCTGCCATTTCATGTCCCTTAAGAAGTGATGGTCCAGTATAAGCGTTTCGATTTTTGTCTTATTGAGGATTTCAGAGTCCCCTGTTTCGACGAAAGTTGCCATGCTCCGGGCGCCCAGAGACTCTGCGGCCAAAGGAATTACCTGCATAATTTTAAATTTACGATATTATTACTTATTTAATAATTAAACCAGGACGAAGACGAATTTTCCATTTAGCTAAACAAATACGACGATGGTTATTTGTGATGATGCTACTTCTCAATATCAATTCCATCAAGTGTTGGAGATAAAATATTTCCACCTTTTGATGTTACTTTTCCAGTATAGGCTACATAATCGCCCTCTGAAATCTTTAACAACTCATCCTTCATACTCTTATCATAATCCACCCAATCTATCGGCTTTTCTGGGCGATGTGGTGGTTTCCCTGACCGCGTACCCACTATCAGCATTCGTTCCCGCCCTTCTTGTAATCTATCCCGTGACAAATCCGCTTCAAATTCTGCTGCTGCTGCCAGTACGGTTATCAAGAA
>JAZFTU010000011.1:0-2941 GCA_036446855.1 Hydrothermarchaeaceae archaeon (SeqCode)
ACGATGGCATCTGGGAGAAAAACTGGAATGATGATATAAAGGTCATAAAAAAGGGATATACACCTGAAAATTACAAGGACACAGGAAGAAAATGCATCACCAACTACTATAATCGCCACGCACCCTTTGACGAGAGCACGACGCTTTCTCTTGAGCAAAGGGTAACAATCGACATAGAAGGCCGAAAGCTCATGGGGTACATAGACAGGGTCTCCTGTACCGATGGAGGCAATTACGAGATTCATGACTACAAGACGGGCCAGTACCTTCCAGTCAAAAAGCACTTTGACTCAGATAGGCAGCTTGCCCTATATCAGATTGGGGTGGAAAACATGTGGGAGGATGCAAAGAAAGTTGACCTCGTCTGGCACTACCTTGCCCATGACAAGGAAATACGCTCAAGGCGCACAAAAAAACAGATTTCTAAGCTTAAAACTGATGTAGTTTCGTTGATAGAGGAGATGGAGAGGGCGAAGGAAGAGGGAGATTTTCCATCTTGTGAAAGCGGGCTTTGCAGCTGGTGTGAATACCGGGAGCTCTGCCCCAATTTCGGGCACATATCAAAAATGAGGGATACGACGCTAAATGAATTTTTAAAAGAGTCTGGCGTAGAGCTCGTGAACCGCTATGCAAAGCTAGTCCACGAAAAGACTTTGTACCTTGAGAAGATCGAGTCAGAAATTGCGAAATTGAGAGATGCACTCATATCGTATTCCAAAAAGGAGGGCTTTGAGGTAATAATCGGAAGTGACAGGAAGCTTAAAGTCAAATCCGAGATGAAGACCAGGTTTCCGGCGAAGAGTGACCCCAGGAGGGCCAAACTTGATGCACTCATTAAAAAGGAGGATAAGTGGGGCGACGTAAGCGACTTAAACACCCATTCACTTGCAAAGGCGCTGAAAAGCAAGTCATGGGATAAAAAACTTGTAAAAAAGATTAAAAAGTATCAATCGCTGGAGGAGAATTACCGGCTCACGCTTTCGGCACTGAAGGATGAAGAGGAATAACACGAATAAAAATAAGTCACTTCGATTCAAAGAACAGCAGGGGTCTCCAAGCGTGCGACTTTATTTCTTGGAGCATCTTCAGGAAATACGAAACCGGCGACGATTCCTACTACAACATACTCAAAAGCAAAATCAAAGAAGAATACGAATTATTCAGATAAAATGGACCCCTGGGGGATTTTTAGATATGCACCTTACGGTACATGCGTACCCCCTAGGACTTACCCACATTATAATGGCTGCATAACTACTATAAAAATTTACGCCTTATACTTTTCCCGCCATTTCCTTTCTGTGCTGCCAACGCTATACCCCGGATAAAAATGGCACCGGAAGTATAAAAACCCTCGTTTAAACTTCAGACTTATCTTTAGCCCTCTGCCCTGGCCGCCCAGAAGTAATTCGTCAGGCGTTTGACTGTTGATTTGATTTGGCCGTTTAGCATGATATTCCTTCCCTCTACGTCTTAATTTTTTGACCACATTTTGTACATGTGGTCCATCCTCCACTGTAAGCAACTATCTTTTCACCACAGTTCGGGCACGTTGTCCACTTTGTTCCGCCATATCCCCCATACCAACTCATCTGTATTCTCCCACTATCCTTATTAACTCACTTACATTCATGAAAGCATCGGCCATTATTCTTTCTTTTTCTTCTTTACTTGTTGGGTTCAAGAAATTTGCCACCCAGACTGGTCCCACTCCATTAATGCTTTTGAATCGGTTCTTTATGTTCTCTATGCTCTCCTTAACTAACTCCTCTTTAATGAAAGGAACAATCTCCCCAGCCACATCTTTTGGTCCGTTTTTGTAGTTAGCCACTATAGAGTAAATATCATAAGCGTCCTTTTCCTTATATCTCTCACCCAGTGCAATCCCCTTGGTGGTTATGCACCCTACTACATCGGCAATTTTCATCTTGACCGAGGTTTCGCCATTATTTGGGAGTATTCCCTTTAGCTCATACCTTATGTAGTGTTTGAATACAGCGGTGCATCCACGCATTGTCCTTGCCCTTAAATCCTGCTGAACCTGCCTGTGCCTTTGCTGTTTCTCGAATTGTGTACTTAAGAAATCAACCGAAATGATATACTCTTTATCGTCTTCTGGTGAATTAATTTTCCTTTCAAAACTGTATTGTATGATGTTTCCATTTATGTCTTTTCTCGGAGCGTATCCTCTATCTTTAATTATCTCAACGATAGTTGCATATACATCGCTGCTCACTATTCGTGGGTCAACGGCGATATCTATATCAATAGAGCCTATGTGCTCAAAAGGATTATCCTCTCTCTTGTATTTCTCAAGCAGGAAATACGGCACCCATCCGCCCACCAGTACGAGGGCATCGCTATATGATTTCAAAGCGGTCATTAATTCTATAAGGACAGACTTCGACACCTCAGTGGTGTCCAACGTATAATCTACAATCGATCTCGGCATTTTTAGAACCCTATTTTCTCTTTCCTTAGGAATTCTGCTTGTTCTCTCCCCCTAGCTGGGTAGTTGTATAGGTCTAGATATAGCTGTATGTTCGACACTGTCACAATATCTTCTATATTCTGCGTACGGTAAAATATTCCACTGTCAGAGGGTTCGATCAAATGAATCGTGCCCCCAAATTCTACAGGTCTTAGGTCGAGTTCTTTTACCCATCTTTCCACCCTGCCCCTGATGTAGAAATGAACATCTGTGAACCTGACGAAAGGAGCAACCAGCGAAGCACCTGCATGCATCGTCATCGCATACTCAGCGCCAATGTTTTCCGATGCATCTCCTATTTTCTTCATCATCTTAACAGGTTCTTTTACGTAAGAATAGAAAGAGTGCATCTTGTTTGTTGAGAAATCGTACACCCCGGACCAGTTGTCAAGCAATCTTCCAGGGTCTTTTATCTTTACCGCTTTTTTCTCTTTTATTCTGTAATCTTGC
>JAZFTU010000012.1:0-2467 GCA_036446855.1 Hydrothermarchaeaceae archaeon (SeqCode)
CTGGTAAATATCTTGCTGAACTAAAATCTCTCAAGCTCTATTTTGTGGCATTCAGGGACATTCCCTTCTTTCACGAGCACTTCACAAATAGGATATTTGACGATTTCGTGCACGCAGTAGAGCCCAACTGGGCCAAGATAGAAGTAAGCGTAAGTAATAGGGGCGGCATTTTGACCTCGATTAGGAGAGAGTATTTAAATAATGGAGCGGAAAAAGAAGTGAATGATTGTGTATAAATTATTGATTTTCATCGTCCTACTCACCATCGGGTGCACCGGCGGCGGGGACGCCCCTCAGGCGACTCAGGAGACTGTAGCTACACCTGAACCTACGCAGGCGCCACAGATAGAGACAACGCCACCACCCACCACTCCACCGCCCTGGGCGTATCTGTTTTCCCCCTCAACATCTCTTTTGGAGGTGGTTCCAGTTGGCATCGACAAGACAAAGCCCCTGACAGACGATGACTATAATTTTGTTTTGAAGTTTCCAGGTAAGCCAGCCGACTACGTGGATGGGGCAAAATTCGAGTACAAAAATCCGTCAGGCTCGATATACGTCATGAAATTTGAGAGTCTTTCAGGTGCCGAAAAATTTTTTGAATTTGCATTAAGTAAAATAGAAAAAAGCGAAGAGACACTGTCAGAAAAGACACTCTCAAAGGAAGGGCAGCCACTGGAGATATACCACAGAACCAAGTATACTAATTACTTTGGGACGCTCATACAAAAGGGCGTTTTTATTTACTACCTGCAGCTGTATTCAAATGCCCAGGATACAGAATCATACGTGGTCGGAAATATGGGCCATTTATTCGTCCCGGATATCGAGGATGAGGCATCTATTGGTGAATCTAAAACAATTGATGCCGACCTGTCATCATCCGAAACGCCCCTTGGCGATGTAATCCCGAGAGGTGCTAAAGTAGAATTAATATCAAAAAACGATTATACGTACAAACTGCAATTTCCAGAGAAGACCCCTGCATACGACTCTGATATCAGGGCAAGTTATACGTCGCCCCCCGGAGACATATATGTTATGCGTTTTAAGAGCGTAGACGGGGCAGAGGACTTTTACAATGCGATACTTTCGAGATTTCAGAGAAGCGAGAACATAAATGTATTAAAGGTGAAAATGACGTCAGACGGTAAGTCTCTTGAGGCTTATAACAAGGTCAAGGGTGAGACGTACATTGCCACCATAATCCAAAAAGGCGCCTTTATTTATTACGTGGATATAGGGAAAGACGAATTCGAATCTGAATCCTACATTAAATCCTCCCTGTCTTACCTATTCGAATAATTAAGGCCCTAATAGGCGAGATTACACATGGACGGAAGAAGGTTTCTGATGGCACAGGTCCTTGATGTACTTGAGCGAGGCAATTTTGAGTTTTCAGAGAAATGCAATGCGGGATTCATGTGTTTTGACATATTTGCAAGGAGAAATGTGCTTCTCTTCCTCCTAAAAGTACTCAAAAATATCGACAGCCTAAGCGAGGAGCACGCACGGGAGATTGCAAACATCGGGTATATGCTCTCCGCATCTCCACTCATGGTGGGCGCAAGAACCAGAAATGCAGAGATGGAGGACGGCGTTGTTTACGAAAGATACCGGATACCTGCCGTAACTATGTCCACATTTGAGGATATCATGCTTAAAAATGCAAGTCCTGTGATATTTTCCGCAAGAGGGGGGTACTACGTAAAAATTTATGGAGACATGTTAAAGGAAATTAGAGAGAAAAGGGACATATCCCTTGGAAGTATTGCAAAAAATATCGGCGTCTCCCGAAGAAGCGTATATAATTATGAAAATGAAAATAGCTGCATGACATTAAAAACCGCAGTGAGGCTCGAGGAATTTTTAGACGAGTCTTTAGCACGGCAGGCAAACATTTTTTTCATCCCTGAAATGAGTGAGTTTGGGGGTGAACTTTCATGCGAATTTGAAAAAAACGCATTCAATACCCTAAGAGATCTGGGTTTTAGGGTATACCCCATAAAAAAGGCACCGTTCAATGCCCTTACTAAAGACGATGAAAGTGTGATGATAACAAAGCTTTCAAGATTGGATTACATGAAAATTTCTGAGAGTGCACGAGTCTTAAAAAGCATTTCTGATACAGTCGGGGCAGAGGCATTCTTTATACTGGAGACAAATTCTAAATTCAAAAAGAATATAGGGGGCATACCTGCCGTCAAAACTGAAGAGCTCGGAAGGATAGATGACTCAGATGAGCTAATCGATGTCCTCGCAAGTAGAAAAGTTAAGGCAACGTAGTATTCTGGAGTCCCAGACTTATTCTATAGAAAGGTTTTTTATTTTAAAGGGCAAGTTGGGACAATGAATAAAGTTTCAGACAAGGCGTTAAAAAAGATAGAGAGGGCATTAGAGGTTCTGGGAACAGCGCTCCTTTTAACAGCAGCTCAAATCGCCGTGTATCATGTAGTTTTCTCAGATA
>JAZFTU010000013.1:0-5294 GCA_036446855.1 Hydrothermarchaeaceae archaeon (SeqCode)
TGTTCGGATAAAAGCAAAAAGGCCCGTAGCAAATTTGATAAAGGCGGTCTGGAAAAAATCTTAAGTGATTTTCACATAATAGCACTGGAAGAGCTAAAAGAAGAAGAGGGCCATGCTGACGGGGGGCTCCATCATCAAATAAAGTGGCTCGCGGTTGCCAAAAAGAGGTGAATTCGCATGAAAGATAGTATAAAGGGCCGGGTCTGGAGATTCGGTGCCAATGTTGACACAGACCAGATTATACCTGCCGAGTATCTTGTAACGGGCGACCCAATCGAGCTTGGCAGGCATTCGTTTGAGAGGGCAAGACCCAATTTTGCAAAGGAAGTTAGGCTAGGGGACATCATTGTGGCCGACGAGAATTTCGGGTGCGGCTCCTCAAGGGAACATGCTCCAAGAGCGCTCATAGGGAATGGAATGGCATGCGTTATAGCCAAATCGTTTGCAAGGATATTTTTTCGAAATTCAATAAACATAGGGCTTCCAGTAATTGAATGTCCTGTCAAAGCAAAAGATGGGGATGAGCTTTATGTGGATTTCTCAGAAGGTAAAATAAAAAACATCACCTCAGGCGAGGAATTTGAATTTGGCCCGCTTCCTGATTTTCTCAGGAATATGCTTGAGTCTGGAGGTCTTGTAGAGTATACGAAAAGGAGGCTAGCTCCCCCAGATGGCCCAAAGCCGTAAGGAGTGGTGCCAAAGGCCAACATATGCAACATATATATATGGGAGGGTTTGAAGTAAAAGAAGAGGAGAAGAAAGTATGAAGGTCCTTGTTATTGGATTAGGACAAGCTGGCGGGAAGATTGCAGACCAGTTTTTGGCGGACGATAGGAAGAGCAACGTCCCGAATACGTTTGAGACAGTCGCCGTAAATACCGCTGTATCAGATTTAATGGGTCTTAAGTACATACCCCAGGAAGACCGGATTTTGATAGGCGAGACCGCTGTAAAAGGTCATGGGGTGGGTGCAGATAACAAGGTGGGGGCAGAAATCGCAGAGGACGAGATAGAGATTATCCTGAACCGGATCTCGAAGGTTAACGTAAGCAATCTTGATGCCTTTTTCATTATCGCAGGTCTTGGGGGGGGCACCGGAAGCGGCGCGATCTCTGTTGTAGCAAAGCACATAAAGAAGATACATGACGAGCCGGTGTATGCAATCGGAATTCTCCCCGCAGAAAATGAGGGGGATATTTACACCCTAAATACCGCAAGGAGCCTCAAAGCACTTTTGCCCAATTGTGATGCTTCCATAATAGTCGACAATGGGGCATTTTTGATGTCCGGAGAGAGTGTAAAGGGGGCATACGACAGGATAAATTCAGAGATAGTAAAAAGGGTGGGAATCCTATGCAGGGCCGGGGAGATAAGGTCCAGAAAGCAGGTAGGGGAGATGGTCGTTGACGCAAGCGAGGTTATCAACACCTTCCAGGGAGGAAACATTTGCAGTATAGGGTACGCCTCAGAGGCTGTGAAAAGAGATGGGTTTTTCTCAAAGCTTTTAAAAAAGCGCCAATATGAGATAGGGAAGGCATCCCGAATTTTGTCTGTTACAAAGAGGGCAGTTAAGGGACGGCTCCTTTTGCCCTGCGATTATACATCAGCAAACAAGGCCCTAATAATCGTTGCAGGGCCCCCAGAGCAGCTTGACAGAAAGGGGATTGAAAAAGCAAGAGAGTTTTTAGAAAACACAATTTCTGGGACTGAAGTTAGGGGAGGCGACTATCCGCTGAGGTCAAGCGGCTACGTCGGGTGTGTCGTGCTTCTTGCCGGCGTTACGAACGCTCCACGCGTAAAAAGTATGCTCGAGAGGGCAAGATTTGTTCAGGAGAAGGTTGGGGCAGAACCTGAAAAAGAAAAGGACCTTGATTCTATACTGGGTGAAATAGACAACTTATAGGAGGGGACAGCGACGCTCTCTCTCGTTGGTATAGGAGGTGCCGGCTGCAAGGTAGTAGACTTATTTTTCAGAAAGGATTTAGTCGGGACCATTATTAGCAAGATTTCACCGTCAGGTGGCCATGTCAGGGGGGTTGCCATCGACACATCAGAGAGTATAACTGAACTTGGCAACATCCCTCAAAATAACATGGTTTTGATTGGCAGCAGCAGGGCGAAGGGACACGGGACCGGGGGCAGCGTCGAGATGGGGAGAAAGATAATGGAAGAAGAGCTTGAGCTTGCCATGGGCGCCGTAAGAAAGGCCAACATAGATAAGCCAGAGATGATATTTCTTATAGTTGGCATCGGGGGCGGCACTGGAACCGGGGGGCTTCCGATTCTTGCTGAAAGGATTAAAATAACATACAATGTCCCGATACTGGGGATTGTTATCCTTCCCTCAAGAACCGAGGGGGCGCTTTATACGAAAAACACATATGAAAATTTTGATAAAATTTCGGAATCTTTAGACGGCGTAATAGTACTTGACAATAACACGCTGTCAAATCGCGGTGAGGACAATAAAAAAGGGTACACGATACTGGGCAAAACAGTTTTTAACTTCTTGAGCCTTGTGGATTTGGGCGACATCCTACGACTTACCGAAAATGGCATCTCTGCGATAGGTTTTATGCGGATGAAGGCAGAACATGTGGCAATAAAAGACATCCTTGAACGGGCAATTAGAAACCACCTTCATTATGACATAGAGGGGGGAGAATTTGAGAAATTTCACCTGATAATATACGGAAATCTATCAGAGGTATACGGCCAGAGCTTCGCAAAAAATTGGGCAAAGGAAAAATACGGCGTGGAGGTAGATTACGTCTTTATGGATGAGAAGGGGTCTAAAAATTTAAATATAGGTTTGGTTATTACAGGAATAAAGGACACAATTAAAGAATTTGAAATAAAGGAAGATAAGAAAGTCATGTCAGATCTTGATGATTTACTGGGAGACATAAAACCGCTTTTTTAGGAGGGAAAGAAATGAGAATACTGATAATCTTGCTCTGTATTTCAATCAGCATGGGCATAGCAAGTTCTGCCACCCTGCCCAATTATCTTGGGGCTAGCAAGTCTGATGTCTCGCCTGCAGAATCAGCAAGAATAGGACAGCCAATCGTTGCAACAATGACCCTGAAAAAGGTGAACCTTGTTCCAGACGAGGCAACGTTAAAAATCGTTACCGACCTCGACGAGCCAAGACTGCAAATAACCTGGGATAATGAAACACAGGAGTGCGGCCTTAAGGAATGTATCATTGGCCTGCCCTCTGAAGGCGTGGACGAGATAAATATAAGAATCGACGGCTTTGCCCCAAAAGTAGAGAAATTGACGGACATAAAGGTATTAGACGTTGTGACAAATGTCCAGTATAAAGGGGAGGATGCCGAGGACCAGGCGGAAGGGACAATAACCCTGTCTGTGTCAAACAGGGAGATTAGAGAAACCACGATTACAATAGAGGATACTGAGGATAAGCTCAGGCTTGCCGAATCAAAAGTGAAAGCCCTAAAAGACAGCGGGATAAATACCGTCGAGCTGGAAGCCGAGCTTCAAAACGCAAGAGACCTACTTGCTAATGCGCAGACCCTCCATGAGCGTGAGGAGATAGACCTTGCAAAAAGCACGGCGGAAAGCTCCTCAAAAATTTTAGATGGAGTTATTCTGAAGACTGATAAGGAGGGCAGTGGCACGGCTCCCGTAGACATTAAAAGATATATTGTTATTGCTGGAGCAGTCATTTTTGTATTGGTACTTGCCCTTATAATAAAAGGTAAAAGAGAGGAGCTCGGGTAGTTTTAATATCCTATTTTGTAAGGGGCTTACCATCCAGTAGTACAGGAGGCAGATTCGATTGAAGCCATTTATAGTCGGAGTTGGCAGAGCAGGCTGTCGGATTGCAAACCTTTTCCTTCTTAAAGGATACGCCGGAATACTCCTGGATACTGAAAGGTCCGACCTCGTATATTTCCCCCATAAATTCAAGACCATGTTAGGGGAGAAATTTGTTGACGGCAACGGCACCGGAAAAGACCTCGAAATGGGGAGGACGATAATGGACCTGGAAAAATACAATGTCGTAGACAGAATAGACGCCATAAGAGACGGCATGGATTGCATTTTTGTTTTCTCTGCGATGGGCGGGGGCACGGGTGGGGCTGTGGACATACTGATGGAGGAGTTTAGAAAGAGCTATACAGAGCCCGTTTACTATTCCGGTACGCTTCCATCTACAGAGGACCCAAACAGCGTGCTCATAAATTTTTCTGAAAATTTTAAGAGGCTTGGCGCAAGCTGCCATGCCATGTTCCCAATCGATATGGACATCCAAAGGGAGGACAGAAGGCTCAGGGGCATGTACAATTCAATAAACAAAAAGATATTTTCATACTTTTTTAACCTGTTTAATGTGGGAGAATACCGCACGAGGGAGGACCTTGGGAAAAACGTTTTGAATACTACCGACATCTTAAACACCCTTGAGGGTGTAAGCACTATAGGCACGAGGGCCCATGGGATTGATGAGTCCGAACTAAGGTTATTTGACTCAGGTGACTCTGACATAGATAAACCAGAGCTTGTCGTATCGCTCACAAAGAAGGCCGTAAGAAACACCCTCATGCCCCTTGATCTCAAGGACACTAAAAAGGCGATGGTGGTCGTATACGGTCCGAAAAAACACCTGGATTTTCTGGGCAGCATCCCATCAAGGCTCTGGGTAGAGGAGAACATAGGAGGGGTCGAGGTGAGGGGGGGCGACATTCCATCCGCCGAGAAAAAGGGCCTTGAGGTCATGATTCTTCTTTCTGGAATCAAAAAGTCCGAGAGGCTGCGCTATATGTACCAGCTCGGAAAGATGCAGAAGAACAGGGGCATGTATTCAGAGAAGATATCAAGGGTCTTTGACAGGATGAAGTCCCTAAATTCAAAGATAGTTTCTGCTGAGGAAGATTCCAAGGCCGTATACGACGACCTTAAGGGAATCTTGGACGAGGCGGCAGAGGGCGACGATTCGATTTAAATAGGGGGATGTAGCATAATGGGGTGTGGAGGAATTGGAGTGAAGAGGTTTAAAATATCACTGATTATTTGTTTGGTTTTGGTTGTTGTAGGTTGCATCACGCCACCACATGGGGCAGTAGAGCCTCCATATATAGGTAATTTTACTTATTCTGGGGAACCTAAACTAGGGGAGGAGTTTGAGGTTGTTTTTTATGTTGAGCCACATAGGGCCACAGAGTTTAATATCACAATTAAAATACCTGATGGTCTGGAGCTAATTGAAGGAAACACCTCCTTTAATGGTAATCTCTCTCGTCTAATTCCAGTAGTAAATGGGACGA
>JAZFTU010000014.1:0-5329 GCA_036446855.1 Hydrothermarchaeaceae archaeon (SeqCode)
ATAGATGACCCATTCAGGTTTAAAATCATGCCTTTAACGGAAAAAAATGGCGCAGATTCCAAGGAGAGAGACTCGCCCACCTCTACTTCTAATCCAGATGAAATAAGTGCCTCGATTAAGCCTTCAGTACCCCCTCCGAAATCGTCATTCTCTCCCTGTGAGTTCCCGGAAGGTGTGATGCATCCGATTGTAAAAAGGACAAATACAATGTAAATATTTTTCATTTTAAATCAACTCCACGATAAACTTGTCAAGAGGGGTATTTAAAGCACTTGAAAATGTTCGGTTCTGGCCGAACGAAGCCATTTAATCCAAATTCGTATACCCTGACCCCAGTCTTCGCCATCTTTTAACCCCCGAGAAGGCCAGGGCTATCCCTGCCAATATGAGCAGCGCCCCGATTATTTGGGGCTCACGATTTGAGGGGGACACAACCCCCCCAGTCGCAGGAGCTGCCAGGGTTTCTGCCGAATCTTTCAACATCTCTTGCGCAGCAGGCATGTTGGCTCCAGACGAAGGCGTCATCCCATAACCAATTAGTTCAATAAAGCCACCTGCCAAGGCTAGAAGAGAAAAAGTGAGGAGGACCATTATCTTTATCCTCTCTGTCGGGTGGAGGAGGCGCTTTCCTTTATATGTGAGCATGTAGTATGACCACTTGCTCTTGCTCTCTATCTTCTCTACGAGGTCTGCATCCTCCATCTTTTTTAGGTGCTCGTGGACCGTGGACTTGGCAAGGTCCAGCTTTCTTGAAAGCTCAGTTAAAGTCATCTGTCGAATATCGAGATTCTTGAGAATCTCTATCCTAGTCTCAGAAGATAGAGACTTAATGGTCTTCTGGTCCACCTTAATCTCATCAGACATTAATATATCCCTCAAAATTCTCGCACGTCTTCTTTACCTTTTTCTGATGCCCTTTTGGCGAGTAAACTGCAATGTTCCACTGGGACTTTTGCGCCTCCCTTAATATTCCGGCAAGAGGGGAGGCCTCCTCTATTTTTATTACCCTGCCGTTTATTAAAATTCGGGCATCCATTTCCCTGTAATCAGGGACCTTGGGAATATCGAGAAGCACGTATCCTTCGCCTGCGCCGCTGTCTTCTGAGATTTCACGCTCGACATGAGCTATGCCTTCTATATCTCCCTTCAATGCGATAATCCGGTTCTTAAAATCCTCCTCCATCTCGTTCCAGTTGCAAGTATAGGCGCATTTAAAAAGCCTGCGGTTGTCAAATCTTTCGCTAATCTCCCCTGTGTACCCCCCAGATTTACGAAATAGGCTTATGATGTCGTAATCATCCATCCGGGTAAATGCCTTGTAGTCGAGACCACCTGCTATGGCAACTTCTGTGGCCCTCAAAAACATGGCGTCGGCAATGCGGGAGGTATGGTGAAGGTATACGGTAGGTATCATCAGAAATCGCGCAACGAGCAGGGCCTCAACGGCCCTGAGGCCCCTCTCGGTAACAACGAAAATATCCCTGTGGACCTGTATGGTATTTATGATGCGGTCAAGGTCAATTATCCCATATGCCACACCCGTATGGTGGGCGTCCCGTACGAGGTAGTCCATCCTGTCTACGTCAAATTCACTGGAAATAATTTTCCCCATATACCCGCTATCATCACCGAGGATGGCCCCTATCTCTTTTGGGCTGTGACCGGCATCCCTTAAAATAGGAGATATGTTAGAGCTCTTTATTATCCCCCTGCTAATGTTCTCATGCGGCTGCTTTAGATATCGTGCAAGGAACTCTTCAGAGGTGTGTGAAAGCGGCCCGTGCCCTATGTCATGGAGGAGTGCAGCAATCCTGACCTTCTCCTGCTCATGCTCGTTAATATCAAGCCTCCCTGCAATCCTGCCTGCAAGGTGAAGCGAACCTATTGAATGCTCAAAGCGGGTGTGATTTGCGCTCGGGTACACAAGGTGTGTCATCCCAAGTTGTTTAATCCTTCGAAGCCTCTGGAACTCTGGAGTGTCAATTAATTCAAGTTCTGTTTCTGATAAAAAGACGTCCCCATGAATGGAATCCCGAATAACTTTTGTCTTTTTCATTGAAATGCCTCTTATCCCCTTCGCATACTTTACCTTTGCGATATTCGATTTTTTTTTCATAAAATTATTTGCAGGAGTCTTGCCCCGCAAGTTCCCAGTGAGAAGAAGCGGAGGGGGGAATGGGCACTAGAATCAACTGTATCTTAAAATATTAAAAAAGGGTAAGGATTCTCTGCTCTGGGTTATGGCAATCGCATCAATCATCAGGTGAGCTTTTTTCATCTTTATTTTTTTTAAACTCACTTTTTTTCTTTAGAAGGTTCCCGTAATTTTTCTGAATCTGCACATTTTTTGGGTCGATGAAGAGGGCGGCCTTGTAGTGCTTCTCAGCATTCTCATACTGTTCCATCCTTTTGAGAAGCATTGCATAATTATTGTGGGCAAGAGCACTTTTCGGTTCAATCTTAACAGCACTTTCAAAGAATTTTTCTGCTGTTTCAAATTTCCCTTCCTTAAATGATTTGATGCCCTTTGATAAAAGCTCATTTACATTTTCAGTCATTTTGACTCGCCGACAAGGATTGATGCAATCTGCTTGATGCTTTTTGAAGCCGGAGAATTCGGGTTGTTGAGCATCAAGATTTTTCCGGTGGAAAGAGACCTTTTTACCTCCTTGTCCTCGGAGATACTCCCGAGGATCGGAACACCAAGCATATCCGCTATATGGGGCACAGGGATGTCATATTCCCCCCCGACCCGATTTATGACAGCCCCAAGGATCTTAATGTTCATGCCTTTTGTTATTATCTTTGTTTTCAGGGCGGAAGACACTGAAAGAATATCAGGAGTTACAACTAAAACGACCGCATCTGATGCCGAAAGGGAAGTTACAGCATCAACGCTTAAGCCGGCTATAAGGTCGATTAGTATAATGTCATACTTTTCCTTAATTTCTGAGATGAACTCCTTGAAAAGATCGAACTTTACATCTCCGAGCGATTCTATCTTGATGCTTCCAACGACAAGGTCAATTCCTTCATTTTTAAGGTTGAATACTATCTCGTCAGCTCCTGCATTTCCAGAGAGGTAGTCATGCATTGTCGGGACGTCAAGGTCGAGGCCAAATAATAGGTTCATACTTGCGGCCTCAACGTCCGCGTCTACAACTAGGGTCTTAAGGCCCATCTGTGAAAGCGCCACTCCAAGGTTTGCACATAACGTGCTTTTGCCAGCGCCGCCCCTTCCGGAGGCAATGGAAACACTGATACCAGTCATTTCACTCCATCGCCGCCAATCTGGGAGAAGACCTTAAAAGCCAATTCACGATATCAAGCAGCTTTTTCCTTTCGATGGGCTTAGTGATGTGCCAGTCTGCTTTGCATTCCTCCAGACTCCGAAGCCGGTCCTCATCACTGGATTTTGCGGTAAGCATTGAAATTATTATTGAATCATTTTCTTTATTCACCTTTATCTCTTTGCATGTTTCAAACCCGTCTTTACCAGGCATCATAACGTTGAGGAGTATTAAGTCGGGTTTATCAGTCTTCAGCATTCTTATAGCATCCTCTCCACTGGAAACGGTAATTACCTCAAGGCCTCCCTTTTTTAGTATTTCACTGACGAAATAGAGAATGTTCTCTTCGTCATCTACAATCATTACCTTTGAAATTGTAGTACCTCCATCAATATCGTTTTATCATGTCCCCAAGACAGAATTCATTATATTTTGTCATCGCTAGTTCCCGAACACCGCTATTTATTTTTAGGTATATATGTAATTGGCATATATTATACATACATCTCTATATATAAAAAGTCTACAGGTTTAAAAATTTTGTTACTTTAAAGGCGTGGAAACGAGAAGATTTTAGCTGTGTGCTTATGGCCCTTGCCGGGAAGCTTAGGCGCCATCTTCTATCTTTTTTTTCAGCATGCCTATGTACTCTTTTATTTCCATTTCTACCCTGACCCGTTCGGTGGATTCTGTCGCTTCTTTGCTTCTCAGCATGCTTATGTATTTTCCTATTTCCATTTCAACCTGCCTCCTCTCGGTGATATCTCGCTCTATATGGACAAATTTCTCGATATTTTCATCCTCCAACAGTTGATGGACAGTGATTTCCATGTGAATTTCGTTTCCGTTTTTATCATTGTAGATGTGCATTTTTTTTGATGATTCTCCACTCTTTGAGACTTTTGTGATGGGGCAGTCTTTATCTGTCGAACCGCAGCGCGCAACCCTAAAGCACTTCTTTCCGAGGGCATCCTGCCATCCCAGGTCCAGAGATTTTAGCAAAGTGCTGCTTGCATCTAAAATATTGAAATTGCTATCAACGATTATGACGCCCTCTTGAGCAGAGTCATGAACTTGGAGGTTTATTGAACTTACCATTTTTATGTACCTATGTACCTCTTCCCATACATATTAAGAAGGTGTTAAAAATATGGTTAAATATGGTTAAAACTGCTCTCGTCCCTTTTCAGTGATTTCAAGGACTTTTGTTCTGCCCATCTTTTTGTCTATCAGAAGTTCCATGGCCCTTAGCCTTTTTATCCGGTTTCTTGCGGTGGTCCGGGTAATTTTGAATTTTTCATGTACGTCCTTAAAAGAGGGGTAGTCCCCTATTCGGTTTTTGCTGTAGACGAATTTTAGAATTTCATTGAGGTCATAGGGGATTTTGCCCTTTACCTTTGGTTCTAACCTTTTCGTCTCCTTTTCAAGAAGTCGAATTTCTCTGGGCCCAAGCGTGCTAGAGTCCAGCGCAAGTATCACGATAAGCTTTTGGTGATACGCCTGCTCAAAGAGCCTTTGGACGAACCTTAGAGTTTTTTCAAATCCGTTCTTTGTTATAATGTAGTCCATCCGGTCTAATAGCACCGCATGGTTTCCCTTGCCAATAGACTCTATGCAGGATTCTATCACAGAAAATTTTGGCCTTATCGCATCCTTGGTCTTTGGGTGCTCTGTTAGCCAGAAGCTTTTCACCGTTCCAAACGCCTCCTGCAATTCCTCTTTTTTTGTTCTGGAAAATACCGTGCCTGAAAAGCCGCATCCTAAAAGGTCTTTAAAAACCTCAGTTGAAAGTTCTCTCTCCTGTTCTTTGATGAGGTATACCTCACCCTTTTCTACCCGATATCTCAAAAACTTCTTCAGCATTTCATCCTCGGTGCGTTTTCTGTCTGTGATGTCCCGATATATGCCCTGAATGACCTTTTTGCCACCGATTTCAGAAACACTGGCACTTATGAGAACCGGGACAATTGTGCCATCCTTTTTTTCTAGTTCTGCCTCATCGTCAATTACACTCCCGGAAGTTACATGACCCCTGAAAT
>JAZFTU010000015.1:0-5487 GCA_036446855.1 Hydrothermarchaeaceae archaeon (SeqCode)
GTTCATGCAGGATGGCACTTCCAGAATATGATGAGGAAAGCAATGTGCTTGCAACTCACGTGGCCTGGGACGCGCTTGTTTTCATTACACACAAAGACAATCCAGTAGATGGAATTACGACCCAGCAGGCAAAAGACATAATACTTGGAGATATTACCAACTGGAAAGAAGTGGGCGGCCCGGACGAGAAAATAATACCAGTATTTCGGGAACAGACAGCGTCCGGCAAGATTTCCGGGGTAGGTCACGACACCAGGGTGCTACTATTCGACAATCCAGATCAAGACTATCAAGAGACTGCAATTTTTAAGAAATCCACAGGACCTGTTGAAGAGTTTATTACAGTGACACCGTATACGTTTGCAGTTGATGGCATTTCCAGCGCCAAAAAGCGCGACCTTAAAATACTGGCACTGGACGGCGCTGCAGCTTCGAAGGAAAACATAGGGAGCGGATTGTATCCTTACTATAGACCCTTGTTCATAATGACAAAAGGGGAGCCCACAGGAAAGATATTGGACTTTGTAGATTGGATATTAGGCCCAGATGGACAAACGCTGATAAGCGAGCAGGGCACTGTGAACCTCGAAGAAGGAGAGGGGCTGAAGGAAAAATATTCGGCCTGGCACGATACGGACAGGATAAGGAACTACTGAGTTGAGTTTGGCATGCGCATCTCAAAAAAATTCTCCCTCTATTTCCTTCTCCCCTTATTTATTTTACTCGCTTTAATGGGGGCTGTTACCTACCAGCAGACCTTCAAGTACCTTCAAGAAGGGGCAGATAGGCAGGTTCTAAGCACTGCAGAGTCAGTTAATGTGGAGGTTACTGAAAGGATAAATATCGTCAAAAGCGATTTGATAATGATGAGAACCTACAAAGATATTGACGACTATTATATGTACACGGATGTTGGCCAGCTGGAATCGGCGGACAGAAGAAGGGGGGTTGTGCAGGATAACTTTGAATATATAGGCAAGCTTAAGCCACGGTATTCCGCAGTGAGATTCTATGACGAGCAGGGCTCTGCATTAATAAACGTTGTTCGCGGCAGCTTCAGCTATAAAACCGTCGATGTCTCCGGAGCTGAATGGTTCGGAGAAGCATTGAAATTAAATGAGGGTGAGTCGTACGTTTCAGAAGTTTATACATCGCCAGAGTACGTAAATCCAGTGATAACAGTAGCCCAGCCCATTTACTATAAGGGCAAGCCCAGGGGAGTTATAGCTGTCGACGCACTTATTGTGGACCTTTTTGGCGACTTTCATTCAATGAAGGACATGTCCATAGGGGAAAGCGGTTATGCATACCTTGTCAGCGACGAAGGTAAAATAATCCTTCATAAAGACAGCTCTATGTTGGGCACAGATGTTTCCAGTTTATATTCCACAGAGAGAATCTTTTCTGGGTACAAAGGGCTCACTTCAGCCTTGGACGAGCAGGGCATTACAACGATGAGAAAGGCGTTTTTGCCCCAGGACATCGTCAATGTGGGAATAGTAATTTCTGTTCCTATCGATGAGATTTTCCGTCCGGTAACAGAGTTTAGAAATTCCGTATTGCCACTTACTTTGCTAGGACTTTTAATCATCGTCGTTATTGGCTCGGTTATGATTCGAAAGCTTACCGGGCCGGTAAAACATTTGACAGAAGTTGCAGATAAAATCAGCAAAGGGGAAATGGACGTCAAGGTAGATGTAAATTCCGACGATGAGATAGGTGATTTGGCAATCTCATTTGAGAGGATGGTTGCAAGCATAAAGATTTTGATGATGACAGAAGACGAACTCTCAGAACCGTCTTAAGGGATTTGGTAAAGTGGACAGAGGCAGTAAGTAGATGTCTGACGTATCAGAAAAGGCTCTGGTAATAGCGACCAATTATCTGGGACCTGCGGCCAAAAGATTTCTCGAAAGGCAGTGCAAACTACATTTAAATGTGGAATTTGATAATATAAACAGGACCAACTTGCCTGATCTCGCCAAATGGGTAAAAACTTCTGCAACTTTTATCACCGATGCAGAAAAGGCAGAACGCCTGGGAAACGAAATTTCAAGAATTTAAAGCCCCCTTTGCCAATGCCGTTCATGGAATTTTGCGGTCATCTTTATTCTAGATAATTGCTATCAGTTTTCCGGGTATTCCCAATTTCTGCATATCTCTTGGGCAGGCAATATAAAATTATTTTAAGCCTAAAGCAAATGATAGCACATGAGGTATGTAATATTTCTAATACTCGCGGTTTGCATGGGCCACGTTGCAGCAGATGGGACAGAGGATGCCGCATCTAACCTACTTTCTTCTCAAAACCCTGATGGGAGCTTCGGGAGTTCGGATAGAGGACTAGAATCCCAGATTTACACAACCGCAAAAGTCCTTGAGGGTTTAATTTATTACGAGGAAAATTCTGGCGCCATAGATAGGGGAATTTCCTGGATTTTACTTAAGAAGCCTGAGGATACAGGGGCTCTGTCAGAGGTTGCAAGGTTGCTCTATCTGACTGGAGAAGAGGAGGCTTCATTCCTTTCCGCGCTGAAAAAATACCAGAATTCAGACGGCGGATGGGGGAAAACAGGGGGGTTTAAAAGCACAAACTGGCATACGTGCACTGCCGTAGTAGCTTTTAATCCCTTTGAAGAATATCGGGAAACTGTCATTATGGGTGGTGAATATCTTTTGCGTAAACAGGGGGAAAACGGTGATTTCAGTGACTCCACAGTGATTACGTCCGACTGTGTATATGCCCTCGTTTTGCTCTACAACAGCACAAAAAGGGATGATTTCGCATGGGGGGCTATCAGGGGCTATGAATGGCTGAATAAAACCGCAACCGATGATTGGGACGATGTTGACTCTGCGAGCAGGGGCGCTATAGCGCTTGACGCGCTTTATGGACTCTCCCTTGACGATGATATTAAGGCCCTCTCTGATAACGCAAAGGAGTGGATTTCTGGCTCTGGAAGAATAAATGGGGGTCTTCTTTCCACTGCACATGCTCTTATTGCCCTTACAAAAGATACTGCAATATATCCTGCAAAGCCAAGCGCCACTATAAGAGCCGAACTTTCAAAAACGGATGTGTTCCCGACCGAGACCACAGATGTCCGTATAAAAATGGAAAACAGCGGCATTGTGCGCTTAAAAAACGTCTCCCTTTACCTTTATGCCCCAAAAGACCTTCAGGCAAAAATAGAAATAACCGAATGGAAAGTTGGAGGTCTGAACCGAAACGAAAGCCAAGAGTTTTCTGAAAGTATTTACATTTCGGCTGAAGTAAAAGAAGGCGAATATCCCATCACTATACATGCAGGGCCTTTTAACTCAACTGTGGTATTGAAAGTTCTGAATTTTCCGATTCTTTTTGAGCTTGGCCCGTCTAATCTAAAAAACGATGTGCTTACCGATTTCGAATTACTCGTAAAAAATCCAGGTGAAGGTGACATATTCATAAAGAATATAACTTTTGAAATGGATGAAAAGTTAAGAGAACTTAAACTTGAAAATGCGCAATTCGACCTTCCCTCAGGAACTGAAAAGTCTGTTCCCCTATTTTCTGCCAGGGCCCCAGTAGAAAGCGGGGAGTATCGTGGCACCCTAACGATTGATTTTATACACCCCACCTTCGGAGAGCGAGAGATTGCCCTGGGCCAAAAGCTCACTGTTGGAGGAACTATTCCTTTAGGAATTTTAAAGTTCGTACTTTACGCCACAATAATTTTATCTGTGATGCTGATATTGAATCTAGTAACAGGATATGATTTACTGGGGTGATGAAGTTGTCTATTATTAAAAAATCTCCTACAGGAGTACTTGTTACCGACGTGATAAGGGGACTTAAGCAGCAGGGAATATCAGATGAAGACCTTGTCGCGAGCATGACTAAGGCAAAAATCCCTGACGATATGGCAAGGTCAATTGTTTCCAGGGTGACTGAAGAGCTCGAAATTGAGGGCATAAGAACCCAAAAGAGCATTACGCGCACTGAAATAGATTCCTCGCTTTTTGAATGGGGCAGGGACTTTGAGATGAAAATAAACGAAAAATTAGATGATTTTTCTGACGTGCTCCTCGGCTTGAAAGTGGATTTAAAAAAGGGGCGAAGGGACCAGGAACTATGCCTAAAGGAAATCGAGGTAATCAAGGGGAACATAAAAGACCTTACTTCCTCAGTTAAGAGCTTTGAAATCTATGCGAAGGAAATTTTAAAGGCACTGAAATAAGATTTTTATGTTTCAGACATAAGGATGACCACTGTAGGGATTTTTGGTCTTTAGATAAGAAGGAGGGTGGGGACCCTAAAAAAAATCGCGGTGGTGGAGGCGATTTGGAGGAACAAGTTAGGTCCCCTAACCACTAAAACTTAACTGATTAATAAGTTAAATACATTTGGGAAATACATTATATACCTGTATATATTTTTAGCGTTTTTAAAGTTAAATGGTCAGTTTTTTCAAGTCTCTTAGGTAGGGAAGGCCGTCCCTCGCTCCCGCCCTAGCTATGCACTTTGATGCTGCAAAGTTTCCTATCTTTGCGCAGGTCTCTATCTTTTTATCCTTAAGAAGGCCGTATAAGAATCCAGCAGAAAACGCATCCCCAGCACCGGTAGTATCAACTGCTTTTGTTGAATATGCCTTAATATGATGCGAGCTTTTCTCTTCTGCCACGTAACATCCTTTGCTTCCTAAAGTAACTGCAACTATTTGAGAGCCGATTCCCAGCAGGTCTGCTGCGCCATCCAGGTAGTCTTTTCCCGTAAGCAGCCTCATTTCATCACCATTTAAAAATATCACAAAGCTTCTCTTGATAACAGGTTTTACTTTATTAAATTTTTTTGAGTACAGCATCCCAGGTGAGAAACTAATACTCGGCCCTGACAATTTATTTAACAGGCTCTTTTGGGCCTTTTGAGACTCTTCTCCAACAAAGGGGGAAACGTGCATGAATCTGGCTCTTTGTGCATACTCCACATGATTTTTTTCTATCTTAAGGGAATCGTTTACGCCAGGGTGCGCATACAGCGCCCTTTCCCCCTTCCTGTCCACAAAGCCGATTATTTTTCCGGTTGGGCCTTTTGCCCTCCCTACGAATTTTGAATCGACTCCCTCCTTTTTTAGGTCGTCTAAAATAAAGTTGCCCTCTCTATCTGAGCCCGCCATGCCGATAAATCCAGTTGGACAGCCCAGCCTTGAAAGTCCCACGATGGTGTTTGCAGAAGACCCACCCGGGGCCTCTACTACTGAATGCACCCGTTCTTCGTATCCTCCTCCTGCTATATTATCCACTTTATAGAGGTGGTCGTAATTTAATGCGCCAATGCCAACTACATCCATTTTACCGCTTGCCTTTGCCTTTGGAAAGCTCTAGCATCCTCTCAAGGGAGGCCCTTGCCTTTTTTGCTATTTGACTTTCCACCTTAACTATATTCTTTCGCTCTTTTAGTTCCTCAAATAAATTTTCCAGAGTAATCATCTTCATGTTTCTGCAGAC
>JAZFTU010000016.1:0-5332 GCA_036446855.1 Hydrothermarchaeaceae archaeon (SeqCode)
GTTTTTGTTTCGAATTTCATAAAACTTCAATTAGGGGTCCCCGCATATTAAAGCATTTTCTAAAAAAAGGTCCAAAATAAAAAGTGCGAACCTGGTTCGAACAGAAAGATCTTCATTCATAGGCCCGAAGGCCATGAACTCGAACCTTTCAAGCAAAGCAAAACCCTCCGAAGAGAATTTTTCCCGCCGTTCTAAACGGTTTGTCCGGAGACAAATCGTTTTCGAACTTCCGATCCAAATCCGCAACATGTATTTTAATATTACATATATTTATTTTTTGTTATTTGCCAACCTTTACTTCGCATGCTGCGTATGGAGATGCGCTCCCATCCCCCTGCCAAAGGATTATCTACTGCGAGAATTCAGTATAGAACAATGACCAGAGAGGAAAAATGGGCATATGAAATCATTGCTGAAAACATACCTCCTTTCAAGTGGCTCCCGCCTGCTCTGAACGTCTGGGCGCAGCTCTTTCTTATGTATGGACTTGCCATCCTCCTTTTTTACCTTTTTAAGATACCCTCACATACCCTCATCTTCGGTTACGTGGGCATCTTTGTCCTTTCCGCATGGAATCTATTGATGCTCCAGCTTGCTCCAACTATCCGCAGGGTCGATTGCCCGCTGGAGGGAAAGGAAAAGGAATTTTTGAAGCGCCATCGAAGGCTCCTTTTTCACCCCCGCCATTATGAGATGTACCTGGGGATTTTCATCTTCATATTTTTGACAGGATACCTCCTATTTGGATCAGGAAACCTGCTCGCCTACTGGTTTGGCCCGACCATACATCCGGCATTGCTCTTCTTTGTCTTGGTGTTCACATTCGATGTCGCTTACAGGAGCGCGGTTGCCATCTGGGTCTCTGGCCTTGCACTATGGAGGTCCCTCTGGATTAAGAGATATATAGAAAGGAGGGAGAGAATGGAATATATCCCCTACACCGGCCTTAAGAATCTGAGGCGAATTGACCTATACAACCTATCCTTTGTACTGGTATCGCTTCCACTATTCCCCACCATATGGTCTGACCGGGTCTTTACTTATGGCCTTGCGCTCCTCGATATCTTTGTTTTGGCATCTTCTATCTCTTCCATCCTGCTTCTTAGGAGGGTTCCCTGGCTTCCCCCGGACATCTATGACCTTGTATACAACAGCAAGTTCTCATATCTTGGGTCATCTGACGAAAACAAATGCCCCCACGTAACTCCCATGAGCTTTGCCTTCAATGGCGTGAATCTCTTTGTCATGTCCTCTGTTGTCTCCAAAAAAATAAAGAATTTGAATGAGAACAAAAAGGTGGCATTTCTCATTGACGAGAGAGACCCAGGAAACGTCCTGAACAACAAGGCGGTCCTGTTCACTGGAAAGGTCAGGATTTATAATCCATTGGACATTTTAATTCACCCCTTAAAACTATACGAGGCAAGAATGCTTTTTAGGGCGAAATATCCTGAGTACATCAGAAAGTATGCCAAAGAAAAAAGAAAGCTCCCAAAGGCCTGGCAGTTAACCCCCATGATATCCCGGATTCTCGTGGAGATAGAGCCAGAGAAAATCGTATATTGGAGGAAGGCAGAACCCATTTCCCTGCCGGCATGATAATGATACCTGAACGGATGCACTGCCTGCTTACCCAGAGTTTGATTGGCTATCTGTGCACTGCAGATTCGAAAAATCAGCCCCACATAACCCCGATTTTTGTCATTTACAACCCAGAAACGCAAAAGATATACTTTCAAACCAGCAGGACTTCTAAGAAGGTAAAAGACATTCGGGCAAATTCAAATGTGAGCCTGACCCTGGACAACCGCGACCCCATAAATCCCTTCAAGAATGAAGGTGTTCAGGTTATGGGCAAGGCCGAAATAATGGAGATGGGCCTAACTAAGGCCATTTTCGAAGAGGGTCATTTCCCGGAGGATGTGAAAATCACATTGGACATTTTCAGGAGCAGGTTTGCCAAAGTTTTGTCCAAAGAAAAATCTGCGGAAAAGGTCGTAGTCAAGATAAATATCGGCCGGATGGTCTACTGGCGGGGGCCAAAGTTCCATTCAGTAACCGTTTAAATTTCATATCCAGTCCTTCGCATCCAGCTTCTGCGGAAGATATGTATCTGTCATAAATGTTATGCCGTGCTTTGCAAGGGCCTGTAGTTCTGCCTTCTCCTTTCGCTCTATCATAAGCTCAAGCTCCTCTCTCCACCGTTTGTTGTCCTTTATCCAGGGGTAGGCGAGCATGTTTTTTGCCTTTTTAATGTCCCATTCGGTCATCTGGAGCCTTGCGGCCTTCGGAACTTTGAACCTGTCAAGGTCGCTCGGGAGAAGGCCCAGAAATTTTGCCTTTGGGACCGCAAGGTAGGCGCTTTCGAAACTCAGGGATATGCTGCCCCTCTTGTAGCTAGAGCATATCTGCATACCGTAACTGTCGCTGTCGGTTAGTACGTAAACGGGAAGCTTTTGCTCCTTGTGCAGCCGCCTGACAAGCCTCCTTGTAGCGATGTCAGGCTGCCCCTTCCCGGTAATCAGGATGCATTTATGCTTCTTGTGGAACTCCTCTTCTATAAGCCTGATTAGTGCCGCATCTTTTTCGACGACAAGCACGTATTCTGCGCTACAGTCTTTAATTTCTACCTCGTCGATAAATGGACTTATTGACCACCCGCCTCGCCCAAGCCTGCTGCAGTTGAACGTGTCATCGCCCTCTTTTAGTGTGAGGTCGCCAACGCATACGCCCTTTGCGGTTGCAACAACCCTGAGGCACGGACGCGTAACCCCCATAATCACCGCGATGTCCTCAATTATATTATCGCTTGAGCTTTGGTCCTTGTTAAATAATTCTGGGTCCTGGTAATACACCTCTCTTTTTGTCAGGTGCTTTTGTGTTTCTGCGCATTCCATAAGGACGCTCAAGGCAAAAAGCGTCTGGGTAAAGGAATTTACAGTGCCCGTGTTATGAAAAGAGCGCCTCGATTCCTTATCTCCGAGATATATAACGTCCTTTTTTTCATCATAGATGAAATTATCCGCACCTCTCGTTGGGATGTTAAACCCCGGGTCATTTCTTTTGTTTATGTCAGTTAACACTTCTCTTGCAGTCTTTTTTATCAAACTTACCAATTGTTCTGCGGACATCACTTCTTTTATCTTCTTCATAGCCCTTCCTCCACAAGGAGCGTTTGGCCTGCAATCGGCCTTCTTTTTTGAATCTCTTTTAGGAGTGCAGCCCTCACCCTCTCCTTTTTCACGTTAAGCATTTTTGAGAGGGTGTCTGCTACAATTTCCGCCTGGTCCTCGAGGAATTTTCTGGCCTTTCCTGTCCGCTTGTTTCGCTCCATCATGCTTACGTGGCTCTTAAGCTTCCTGCTTGCTGCCTGAATTGCCCTTTTTATCTCCTCTTCTATCACGTCGTCTGCGCCTACTGCCTGCTTTGCAACGCCAAGATACTTTAGCTGGGGGGAGGTGACATGGACAACAAACACCACCGGGGCAATCGGGAGGCTGCCCTTCTTTCCCAGCTTGTATAAAGACCAGTCGATGTCTCTTGCCGTCTGGGTTATTAGGTCACTACCGAATTCGTAAATTAAGGGGGTGCAGTTTGCTATCCTTATCATCCTGTCAGAATCTTTAAAATCGGCAGGTATCTTCCCACCATACATCGCAAGGACCTGCACCTGAACTGGCCTCCCCCGCGTGCTCGTTGGGCTCCGGGCTATGTAGGCATATTTTTCTGGTCTGTAAATGGATGTAAACCCCTCTATAAAGGTGTCTTTTGGTATGGGCATAAGGGAGTCCATTGGGGGCGATGGAAAGGCCATCGAGCGCAGGACGTCAGATAGAAGCCTCACCCTGCTTTCGTCATTTAGCACCATATTTACGGTCGTCTTTGCAGTGAATATGCCCTTTGGGAGTTCCTCTGGGTAAATTTTAAAAAGCCTTAATATTTCATCGTTTTTTAAAGCCCTGATGCTCGCACCGTTTGAAAGCCTGCCTTTGATTATCAGCTCAATCGCGAGGTCATATTCTATCTCCATCTCCTTGATAAGAGTCTTAAGATAGGCATGGAGCTTTTTAGGATTTCCCTTAATCTCTTTTACCTTGCTGCTCTGGCTTATCCGCTTTATTATATCGCCTGCAAATATGCCCCTTTTGTCAAAATACATGAGGATGGGTGCCCGTTCTATCAGGTCTGTCATCCCTTTTTCGCCTATCCTGCAAAAATTCCTCTTCAAAAACCCGGACAGGCTGATGCTCCTGATTTTTGACTGCGCTGCAAGGATGTCCTTAAGCTCCCCAATATCAACAGAGTTTGGATGCGGCGGCACCTGGGAGGGTATATGTATCCCTGCGCTGCTCCTCTTGGGGTATTCTATCACTGTTCCGTTTTCTTTAATCGTAAATGTTATGTACGGATGTATCGCTGCCATCCGTTTGATAAACTCGGAGATGTTCCCCTTTGCCCTTGAATAGTCGCCGATAAGGCAGAGGGCCATCCTTGTCCCGTGGTCATAAAATTCGTGCTCCCAGGGTTCTTCTGCCACTTTTGAGACCTTTCCCTTCCCGTAATCGTAAACGTGGCGGTGGGCCTGTCTTTCCGAGAACGTCTTTGTGACTATTTCCATCGGCTTCCCCGTGCTTTGATTCGCATATATCGCCGCGGCCTTCCAGCCTATGCCCTGCTGCGACCTCGATGCCCGATAATCAATCGTTCCGGTGCCGCCAGCCATCGCGATGATTGGCACCTTCTTTTTAGGGATTCCAATTCCGTTGTCCTCTATTGCGATTTCAATCTCCCCTCGGGACCTGTCGATAACGTTAACCGAGACGGTGATATGTGCGTCAAAGTCATCCGAACCCGCAGATTTAAGCAGCGCCTCTCGCGCCTTGTCAATTGCGTCCGCAGAATTTTGCACCCCCTCAACTATCGCCTGGAACGGGGCCCTGGACTTTTGCCCAAATCCTGTGTCAACCCTTTTTAAAAGCTCCTCTGCCGTCTGCAGCCTAATATGGCCATGAATCTGCTCATCTGCCTTTTCTCTAGAAATCTGGGTTCCCAATTTTAAACACCTTTTTTAATATAAAATTCGATAAGCCGGTTTATCAAGTCGTCGTATGTCTCCTTCTTCTTTCCGACCTCAAGCAGTTTCTCCCGTGTCTTTTTGGTCAGCTGTATAGTGGTTATATTCTCCATATAGCTGCTATAGATTACGTATAGTTACATATAAACTTTCCCCCTCACCTCCAAAATAACGTACTCTCTAACCTTTTGAGCCCCTTTCTATACAATCATTATACATCAGCGCTATAAGGATTATTAGTAGCAAAGCTATGATGCC
>JAZFTU010000017.1:0-2177 GCA_036446855.1 Hydrothermarchaeaceae archaeon (SeqCode)
GGGTAGACAATTCTTTAGTAAAAGATGCCGGGGGCGCTTTTGAGATAGTAATAGATGGCACCAGCGAGGATCGGGTAAAAGAGGCAATGAAAAAGGGAATTATCGCATCATGCCAGATAGATGGAGTACAAAAGATATCTGCCGGAAGCTATGGCGGGACGCTTGGAAACGTGCACATTTATTTGAGGGAGCTGTTTTAAATGAGCGAGCAAAAACCAATCAAAAATTTAGGTGACCACGAGCATGTGGAAGGTTTCTTTGCGGTTGAATACAAGCACGATATCAAAGAGTACAAGAAAGGCCACAGGTTCATGTTCGGGGTTTCAGACAGCTCAGGCGAGGTCATGGTAAATTACTGGGGAGGCCACGACAGGGACGAAGTTGAAGGGGTATATAGCGGCTTTTCCAAGGGGGACGTGGTCCACATCAAGGCAGGCTCTGTAATATACAATGAAAAACTTCAGATCAATATAAATCCGCCAGAACACTCTCTTAGAAAAGCGGAAGCTGGGGAGTTTGACCCCTCGATGTTTATTGCTGTATCAAGCCATAATATCGCTGAAATGGAAGAAAAGTTCTTCAGCCTTGTTGAATCGGTTATGGACCCTTTATTAAATGACCTGTTAAACAAGATTTTCAAAGACCCCGGCATATGGGATGATTTCAAGCGTGTTCCTGCTGCAAAGCAATACCACCATGCCTGCGTAGGGGGCCTCCTTGAGCACACTTTGGGCGTTGCGCAATTTACCGAGGCTGCCTTTAGGCTCCACCCATCCCTCGATAGAGACCTTCTCATAACAGGGGCCCTTCTTCATGACATTGGAAAGACTAAAGAAATCGAGATAACAAGCACCATAGAATATACCGAGGTAGGAATGCTGGAGGGCCACGTGGCGCTGGGCTACGAGATGGTTAAAAAGAATCTTTCCAACTTTCCAGAGACTCTGGCAGTAAAGCTCCTTCACATCCTTTTAAGCCACCATGGCGAAAAAAGCCACGGGTCTCCACAGGAGCCAATGTTTCCTGAGGCCGCGGCAGTGTACCTGGCTGATGCATACGATTCAGTAATTGTTCAATTCATAAAGGAAAAAGAAGACTCTGACACCGACGACTTTAAGATATATTCCCGTCTGCTCAACAGGCGGATTTTTTTAAAATAGAGCGGTATTTTCGGTCATTTTTTAACACTGCACTTCAATTTTGGCAGGCATTCTTGGGATTTCTTAATTAATGGAGATTTTCCGGCCTAAGAAGGTTCGAAAATATTATAAACCACATGGCATACCTACTATAAGGGTCGACGAATTTTATGGATGCGATAGAGGGTAAAATTACAGAGCTTCTCTAGGAAGGATGATTTAAATGAAAATCAGAATTCTAATTGGACTATTGGTCTTCCTTTCTGCTCCCGTGTTTGCACTGGATATAACCGAGTACACGGTAATAGCTCAAGTTGTAAACGGGGGACTCGCGGAGAAAGTAACTTTGAAGGTCCATAACGACCACGAGGAGCCACTAACAAGTTTTACATATCCCTTTAGCGGGAGACTGAAAAATCTCTCAGTTCACGATCCCGCTGGAAAACTTGTGCACACTTCAGAATATACTGGAGAGAAGACTTATGTGAGAACCACTCTCAAAACACCTCTATTGGAAGTTGAAAATTACACTATTATCTATGAATTTTTTTTAGACAGGCAGTCAATAAGAAGGGAGAACACATATATCTTGTCTACTTCGCACTCCCTGCTTGCAAATGTAAAAAATTTTGATTTTATTATCACACTTCCAGAGGGATATGGCCTTGTGGGCCAGAGTGTTAGCCCAAAACCCGAGAAGATTTTGTCTGATGGAAGGCATGTGATACTGGAGTGGGACTTAAACGAGCCTATCCCACCGTCCCTCCGAGAATTTACGATTATTGTTCTTTATGAACAACTTCTCATTCCGTTCTGGGCAGGAAAAGAGGATTACATATACATAGCAATTTTAGCAGTGATTTTTGTATCAATCTTTTTCCTTTTTAGGAGGCTAAAAAAGAAACATACGAATGAGAAGATAGACATCCTCAAAGAAGACGAGCAGTCCATAATTAGGCTTATACTCGAAAAGGATGGCATTGACCAAAGGGAGGTCCAGAGGGTGACAGATTTTTCCAAGACCAAGGTATCCAAGAT
>JAZFTU010000018.1:0-12650 GCA_036446855.1 Hydrothermarchaeaceae archaeon (SeqCode)
CCGCTATAATGTTTTTAGTTGTGCCGATAGGTGAAGAGATGATAAAAGACGCGATTAAAATTTCTACAAAACTTCGAAAGACTTTCCGCTGCGAGGTCGACCTTTTGAGGCGCAAGCTTAAAAATGCCCTTTCCCATGCAAACACAAACAAAATCCCGTATGTAGTAATCGTTGGCGAAGACGAGCTGAAAAGGGGACATGTTTTAATAAAAGATATGAAAACTGCCGAGCAAAATGAAGTCAATATAGAATCTCTGGGCCAGTATATAAAAAAAATATTAAATTTCACCTAAATTGCGCATAACTGCGTTTTCTCCTGTTTCTCAATTTACAAAATTCAATATTTGTTCAGAATTTTCACGTCCCTCATCTGATTTTTTCAAATTGAATATTCAGTCGAAAGATTTTTTAGGGATTTAAGCCTAAAAGGTTGTTACATGATATTATCTGAAGTAAATTTCAGGATAAAAATGGCCGGCGAAAATCTGGCATTGTCGATAGCACAGGACCACCATTCAGGCGAGGTCTTGATGGTCGCTTTTATGAACAAGGAGGCCCTTGAAAAGACGCTTAAAACAGGAAATATGCATTATTTCAGCACCTCACGAAAACGGCTCTGGCTCAAAGGTGAAACATCCCGGCATTTCCAGGTAGTAAAGGAAATCTTTATCGATTGCGATGGAGATGCACTCCTCTTTAAGGTTGAGCAGTCAGACGCCGCGTGCCATAAGGGTTATTATTCCTGTTTTTTCAGAAAAATCGATGGAGACAATCTCGTGACAACCCAAAAAAAGGTCTTTTGTCCGGAGGATATCTATGATTAAAGAGATTTTGATTCCAGACACCTCGGTAATAATAGACGGAAGGATCGTTCCTCTTGCACTGAAGTTAAAGGATGTGAAAGTGTCGATACCCGAGGCGGTTGTAACAGAACTTGAGATGCAGGCAAACGCGGGGAAAGAGAGCGGTTTTAAGGGACTTGAAGAGCTTAATTTGCTTAGAAAATATGCCGAAAAGGGTAAAATCGAGCTTGAATACGTTGGGGCAAGGCCAGAAAAAGACGAGTTGGATAGTATCGATGACACCATCAGAAACTTTGCAAGAAAGTCCGGAACCAGACTTGTGACTAGCGATAGTGTCCAGGCCAAAATAGCAATGGCCAAGGGCATAAACGTGATTTATCTCAAAAAGGAAAGTCCAAAAGAGAAACCAAAAATCTACGATTATTTTGATTCAAAAACAATGTCCGTACATTTGCGGGATAGAATAGTTCCCAGGGCAAAAAGGGGGAGACCTGGAAACATAAAACTTGTAAATCTTTCAAAAAGCCCCTTAAGAAAAAATAAACTGGAGAAAATTTCAAGCGAGATAATTGAGTATGCAAATACCGACCCAGACAGCTTTATCGAAATCGAAAGGAAGGGCGCAATTGTGGTCCAATTAAGAGAGATTAGAATCGCTATCACCCGCCCACCCTTTTCTGACGCATTAGAAATAACTGCCGTTCGTCCCATAGTTAATGTAAAACTCAAAGATTACACGCTTTCTGAAAAACTGTTAAAAAGGCTCAAAAGCAAGGCTGAAGGTATCTTAGTTGCAGGCCCTCCTGGGGCAGGAAAGTCCACGTTTTCCCAGGCGCTTGCAGAGTTCTACAAGGACCAGGGTAAGATAGTAAAGACCATGGAATCTCCCCGCGACCTTATGGTATCCCCTGAGATAACCCAGTACGCGCCCCTTGAGGGGGATATGGAAAAGACGGCTGACATCCTTCTTCTGGTAAGGCCAGATTACACGATATACGATGAGGTCAGAAAGACCAAGGATTTTCTGATATTTTCAGATATGCGCCTTGCAGGCGTCGGAATGGTCGGAGTTACCCACGCAGCAAAGGGCATCGATGCCATACAGCGGCTTGTCGGAAGGGTTGAGCTCGGCATGATACCTCAGATTGTAGACACTGTCGTTTTCATTAAAGATGGGGAGATAAAAGGAGTGTACACTGTAGATTTCACAGTCAAGGTTCCTGGAGGAATGATAGAGGCAGACCTCGCACGGCCAGTAATCGAGATAAAGGACTTTGAAACTGGGGATACAGAATACGAGATTTACTCCTTTGGAAACGAAACGGTTGTAATGCCTGCAATCAAGGGCGGCCCAGGGGCGATTGAAAAACTTGCAAAAGAGGGCCTAAAAAAAGAGATAAAAAAACTTTCCAGGGGCGGACTCATCGACATTGACATTCGTGGCAAAAATGCGACTGTTTTCCTAGAAGACCACATAATATCAAAGGTTATAGGGAGGCACGGAAGCAACATAGAGAAAATAGAACGTAAAACCGGGCTTAAAATTGACCTTAGGCCTTTTGGAAACATGGGTCCAAAAAAGCATAATGAGGAGTATGAAGCACATATAACAGAGGGGAAAAGATTCGTTGTTTTAACTGTCGAAACAAAACTTTCTGGAAACACGGTTGAGGCATATGCCGAAGACAAGTATTTATTTACGGCAACAATTGGGAGGAAAGGCGATATAAAAGTGGGCAGAAAGACAAAAATAGGGCAGGATGTCCTAGATGCAATATCCATTGGAAAACGGATTATTATTCGAAAGGTTTAATTGCCAAAAATAAAATCAGCAGGATATGTGGAGGTAATTCAGTCCCCACCTGCTTTTTTCCAAATGTTCTCGGAGGATTTTCAGAACTAAATTAATGATTAACTAGTAATATATAACTTAAAACAGAAGGTGGGAGAAATGTCTTCGGATTATGCCTGCTGGAGAATCACGGGGGAATTGATAAATTCCATAGAGAGTTGCCCCGAGGGATCTTTGAGCGTGTGCATGCGCCTTGAAGTTGGGGAGATATGTCCCGTAAAAAATCGGGTAAAACTATAGAAATTGCTAATAATCCTGCTACCGGTATCCTAAAAAAGTTGAGATTTTTGAAAACATCGAATACGATTTCGGCGTATAATCTCTACCTATCAGGCTGGCTGCTAAGGATAGCACCTGCTGGGTCGCAGCAATACGCGGGTATCTTATTATGAAAGGTATTTCATACGAAAGTGCGTCCTTTATCTTTATATCGAAGGGAATTTCACAAATTACGTTTACGTCAAGGGCGTTTTCAACCTCTGCTCTGCTCAGCTCCAATGAACGCTTTTCAACCATATTGAGAATTGCGCCGACAGTACTTGTGCCCATCTTTTCACCAAGTATCTTCATCTTCAGCGCATCTGATACCGAGCTTACTTCAGGCGTCGTGACAATGAGAACCTCCTGCCCCTGGTCCATGACCATTGCGGCATCTCGTCCTGCTGGCGCATCTATAACCACAATCTCTATGTCTTTAGGTATCTCCTTTATTGCGGCCTTAAGCATCTCCATATTTTCTTCGTTAAAGCCGTCCAGTGTTATTCCTGCTGGAATGATTTTAACGCCTCCAAGGCCCTCGTAAATTACGTCTTCAATACCAAGCCTACCTACGAGAACGTCAATAAGTGACACAGGAGGATTTTTCAGGCCCATCATGATTTCAAGGTTGGCCATGACAACATCTGCATCCAATACCGCAACCCTCTTCCCGAAGGTTGAAAGAGCCACACCAATATTTCCGGCAAGAGTAGTTTTACCGACGCCCCCTTTACCACTTGCGACGACAATCACTCTTGTCATCTCATCCTCTCCATGGCACTTTAAGACCTCTTTCCTTTTAATGCCTCGATTCCTGGGAGCTTTTCACCTGCCAAAAACGACATCGTAGCTTTTCCGCCAGTACTGATATACGATATTTTCCTGTCAATTTTTAATGTTTTGACCATGGCAGAAAGATGCCCCCCGCTGATAACCGAAAAACCTTTTGATTCGGCTACAGATTTTAGTATTTCATGTGTTCCACGGGAAAACGCCTCTTTTTCGAAAATTCCACAAGGCCCGTTTGCTACAACTACCTTTGCACTTTTTATTATTTCCTTATACTTTACTATTGTTTGTTCCCCTATATCCATAATCAGATGGTCTTTATTGCTTTCTACAGAAGATTCCCCTCTTGACCCATTTTTCTGATAAGCAAAATCCATTGGCATTTCTATTCTTTCCGGATATTTTTTTAAGAGGCCCCTAGCCTCAGCTTTGATAGACTCTAGACCCCTATCCTTTATCATTCTTTTGTTCTCTTTTCCTATGTTTACACCGGCAGCATAAAGGAAAATGGTCCCAACAATTCCTGATGTGAGAAAAATATCGGCAACACCGTTTTTCAAAAGTTTCTTCATTATTAAAACCGAGTCATTTGCCTTTGCCCCGCCTACAAGAAACACCCCTGGTTTTCCTTTGACTGAGAGTACATTTTCTAGGTTTGACACCTCATTTTCCATAAGCTTTCCTCCACAACTATCTAAAAGCTCAGGGAATCCAACGATGCTCGGCTGGTTTCTGTGGGAGACTGCAAAAGCATCGTTCACATATGCGTCAACGTACGAGGAGAGCTTTTTTACCATAATGGTCTTAGCCTGATCTTCTGGGGACCTTTTTTTTATCTCGCTGCTAGTTTCTTCTGAGCAGAACCTGACATTCTCAAGCACCAGCACGTCACCATTTTTTAGTCCATTAATCTCCCTTCTCGCATGGCTTCCAAACAGGCAGTCTAAGTATTTTACCCTTCCCTGACAGAGTTTTTTTAGTATGCCGGCATGTTTTTCCAGCGTTGTAAAATCAGACCTTCCGGGCCGTGACTGGTGTGCGATTAAAACCAGTTTTGAGTTTTTTAGGGCCTCTATTGTGGGGAGGTGGCTTTTTATTCGAAAGTCGCTAATTATCTCGCCGGACTCTGGGTCAATTGGAGAATTAATATCCAACCTTGCAAGCACTGTTTTTCCTTTCAATTCCAGGTCTTCTAGTGTATTTATTTTCAAGCTTTATCCTCAGAGTCATCTTATGCCCCCTCTTAACTTATATTTTTTGTTCAATTATCTTTATATATCCCACAACCAAACATAATAAGGTTTTTAAGACCCTGGTGAGACCCATGAAAAAGCTGTTAAAAAAACTTTCAGAGGCCCATGGAATACCTGGCTCGGAGGGTGAAGTTCGGGACATAATCTCAAGGGAGCTATCAAAGTATTGCGAAATTGAGGTCGACCGCATGGGAAACCTTATTGCAAAGAAGGGGGATGGCAAGGAAACGGTTATGCTTGCGGCCCATATGGATGAAATAGGGCTAATGGTAAAACACATCGATAAAAACGGGTTTATCAGGTTTACAACCATCGGAGGATTTTTCGGCTCGACCCTTGTAAGTCAGCGAGTATTGATTCACTCGGGGAATGGGAGAGCTCCCGGCGTCATAGGGTCCAGGCCCCCTCATCTTATGAAGGAAGAGGAAAGAAAGAAGGGCATCGAAATCAAAGATCTGTTCATAGATGCCGGTTTTAAAAGCGACAAAGCGGCAGAAAAGGCGGGCGTGGGCATCGGAGACTATATAACCTTCGATATGACTTTTAAGGAACTATCTGGAGGCCTTGTCACTGGAAAGGCGTTTGACAACCGGGCAGGGTGCCTCGCTTTAATTGAAGTCATGAAAAAGGTAGAGTCTGATTATACTGTATACGGGGTTGGCACGGTTCAGGAGGAAGTAGGCCTTAAGGGCGCAAGGACCTCTGCCTATAAGATAAACCCTGATTTTGCAATTGGAATTGACACAAATTTACCCGGCGATTACCCTGGCATAAAAGAAGAAGAAAGCGCATTAAAGCTTGGGGGAGGACCCGTTATTGAGATAGCAGACGCATATGGCAGGGGAATAATCACCCACCCAAAGATAAGGGACCTTCTCATCAAAACAGCGAAAAAAAATCGGATTAAATACCAGCTCTCTGTGGGCGAGGGGGGCACCACCGATGCCACGGCAATTCACCTTACACGGGAAGGCGTTCCGACGGGTGTTGTATCTATCCCCGTAAGATATCTGCACAGTCCTGTGGAGGTTGCAAACATGAGCGATATAAAAAATGCAATCGCACTTATCCTATCGAGTTTGAAAGCGTAAGAAAGTCCATAGTAAACTCCTCCGTGGGATTATCGATGTTAAAATGTGAGTACATCTGATAAAATGAGAAAAGCTGTCTTATTTTTGATTTTTGGGCATTCTTTAAATGAGAGTTCTGACAAGATAAAAAACTACTCACTACAATTGGAGCGGGAGGTGGCGGAGAGAACAAAAGAACTTCTCCTGCTCCAGAAAATAAACAACATGTTGAATATCGGTAGCAGACAGGATGAAATATTTAAGACAATAACTGAGGGACTTACCTCGATATATGGATACGACTTAAGTGCAATCTACCTTTTAAATGAGAAGGGGACTCATCTCATCTGCAGGGGATACTCTGCTGACTTAAAAATTGTGAAGAGGGCTGAAGCACTAACAAGAATCAAAGCCTTAAATTTCTCCGTACCCTTATATGAAGGGAGCCTGCTTTCACGCGTCGTTGAAAAAAGAGAGCCAGTAATCACGAAAAACATTGTTGAATTAATAAAGAACCATACGGAAAACAGAAGATTGAAAAAGCTGGGAAGACCTCTTGCAAAGTTTATTGGAATAAAGTACGGTATTGGTGTTCCCCTCCTAGCTGGAGATATGCTCGTAGGGACAATTGGCGTAGGGAGCAAAGAAAAGCTAACCAAAAAAGATGCGGACACACTTAAAAATTTTGCAGAACAGGTGGGCCTTGCTGTAAGGAACGTGAAAATGGAACAGGAACTAAAGGATTATTCTGAAAAGCTGGAGCAAAAAGTAGAAGAGAAAACAAAACAGGTTATACACTCGGAAAAACTGGCATCTCTAGGTCAGCTTGCAGCCGGAGTTGCCCATGAACTAAACAATCCCCTGACAAATATTTTGCTTGAGGCAGAGGCACTAAGAGATAGACAGATGAATGATGAAACCAGAAGGGAAATGCTGGAAGATATAATATCACAGGCAGACGATGCTGCACGGATAGTTAAGAACCTTGTTGAATTCTCACGTCAGTCCGAGCCTGACCCTGTTTCAGTAGACATAAGGGATATCCTTAATAACTCCATGAGGATGGCATCACACGGGCTAAACAATATAAAACTAAAGAAAAAGTATCCCTCCACCCTTCAAAAGATAAATGGAGACCCAAATCAGCTTAAGCAGGTTTTTTTGAACATATTCCTTAACGCGATACAGGCTATGCCAGAAGGAGGCAGCCTCAAGAGTTCAGTGAGGGTTATATCAGGATTTATTGAAACGGATATCTGTGATGATGGAACCGGTATTCCCAAAGAAATCATAGATAAGATATTTGACCCGTTCTTCACAACCAAAAACGTGGGAGAAGGAACTGGGCTGGGCCTCTCGATATGTCTGGGGATAGTGGAAAGACACGGCGGTGAAATCACAGTGAGAAGCAAAGAGGGCAAAGGAAGTACTTTTACTGTAAGACTCCCTATAAGTGATGAGAATGACTAGAATATTAATAATTGATGATGACCCTAAAATATGTAAAAACCTCTCCGAAATATTGTCAGAGGATGGGTATTTAGTCAAAACCTCAACTTCCAGCAAAGCAGGTTTAAAACTTGTAAAAAAAGAGGACTTTGACCTTGTTATAATCGACCTTATCATGCCAGAGATGGGGGGGATGGAATTGCTTTTTGAAATCAAGAGAAATAAACCTGACGTTCTTGTAATCATGATAACCGGCTTTGCCACAATTGAAACTGCCGTCGAGGCCATGAAAAGAGGAACAAGTGATTATATCTCAAAACCTTTCAAGGCAGGCATGATACAAACTACTGTAAAAAAAGTACTGGAAGAAGCAAGCTTTAAAAAGCGCATTTCCGAGTTTGAAAAAAGTCCAATTGTTGGCAAGATTATAAGCTCTCTTGACAATTCTATGAGAAGGGAGATAGTAATCTTTTTGGGAAAGAGAGTCTATCCTTTTACCTGGATAATGAAGGGCATTGAAGCCGATGACCCCACCAAATTTAATTTTCATCTCAAAAAGTTAAAAACTGAGGGACTTGTTGACCAGGATGGGGACAAAAAATACTTTTTGACTGATAGCGGGAGAAAGGCATTAGATATTTTGATAAAACTAAAAGAGTATTGATGCCCAAACTTAAAATGTACATTGTCATGCCTTGACCATTTTGAGCTTTGATCCGCAGAAAGTACATTCCTCTTTAAAATCTGGAGGAAATTTTTTTTTGCAGGCAATGCAGATATTTTTCCAAATAATTACCTTTTTTATTCCCCTTTCGGCAAGGGGCATGAAAGATATACTAAGCAGGCTTGCAACGTTCTGGACGCCGTAGTCGTCAGTCACTATCGAGACTTTTAATCCCCTTTTTCTCAATTCCGATGCCAGTGCCAAAAGGTTTAGGTCTGTAGCAGAAAGCGCAGATATGTCTCCAGACTTTTCCGCAATTTTTTTGGTATTGGATTTTGCGCTATCGGAAGGCTCGATAATTTTTAGAAGGCCGCTTTTTAAGAACAGCTCGACTTTAAGCCTTAACCCCTGATTTTTTATTTCATCTAAAACGCCGCTCACTGTGTAATTATCTTGATCGGGCACTGGTTGAAAACCTGTGATGAAGGCGGACGTATCAAGGATGAGGGTCTTCATTGCAGCCTCTCTTTTATCCTCCTGTAAAAATCACTATCAAATTTTACGAAATATGCATTCTCTTTTGACCTCTGAAGAAGCACCTGGCTATCGGGGGATATTCTTCCTGCGTGTTCGCCGTCGATAACCAGAAGGGCCTCTTTTTTGGGCTCTGCAGTCTTCACCGTAATTTTAGATTTCTGGGGAACTACAAAAGAGCGGATTCCAAGCTTGAAAGGGCATATCGAGGTTATAATGAAAGCAGAAACATCAGGGCTTACAATCGGGCCTCCGGCAGACATGGAATATGCGGTGGAACCTGTCGGAGTGGAAATAATTATTCCGTCTGCCCTTAAAATCTCTGCTGCCTGACCGTCTACATGCACCTCTAAATTTAACATTTTCACCGGTTCTGAAGTCATTATTACAGCTTCATTGAGTGCATTTCCAATTTTTTCTTTATCTATAAGTACCTCAATTTTTTTTCTTTTTTCTACAGTATAATTTCCTTCTAAAATCCTATCAATGGCATTTTTCCACTCATCTGGTCTAATTTCAGTGAGAAATCCAATTTTTCCAAAATTTATGCCAAGAATCGGTATTTTTTTATCACAAGTAAGAGCCGTGGTCTTCAATATTGCACCGTCCCCTCCGAGCGTTAATATGATGTCTGTATCAAAGTCCTGAATTCTGCACTGCATTTGTTCGAATCCAATCTTTTTAGCGCTCCAGTCGTCAAAGACGATTTCAACATTTTTTGATGCGAGGTACTTCTGAATTTCTCTGGCTGTTTTTTTGGATTCCCCTACATCTTTTACGACGAGACCTACTTTTTTAATGGGTTTTATTTGGAACACCTCTGTAAAGCTTTTTACTTCCGCATGCTATAGCATCTTATCCCGGATTTGGATATATATCTTTCATTTCCATGGCTTCCTCTAAAATAACCTTTCCTGCTGCAATGCCTGTCACCTTGAGCGATCCAGGGAGGTCGATAAGACCTTGGTAATTACCCTTGGCAACATAACATAGTTCCTGAGATTCGCTTCCCATGTTTCTCTTCCTTTTTACTGACTCCAAAAGCATCCTAAGTTTTTCCGATATAAATGCTGAAGATGCCCTCGTCAAGACTTCTATTTGAGGACGCACTTATACTTTTACCGTTTAATAAAATTTTGGCCTCGAAAACATCTCCTGTCGCAAGGTTCATAATTATGCCTATACCCAGCAACAGCCAAAGAAACCTAGTAGAAGGGAATTCCAGTCGATTTTAAAACATTGAATGCGGCCTTTTTTTGACTGGCGATTGGCGAGACTTCCATTGCAGCCTCTGCGTGCTGCCTCAAATCATGCTTGACAACATATATATGGTATTATCCTACAAGTAAATTAAAAAACTAATGGAGGAACCAGATGCCAACAAAAGTTGATGAAGTAAAAAGCCTAAAGGTAGGAAAATTCGTTGTGATAGATGGAGAGCCATGCAAGGTTATCAGCATGCAGACCGCAAAGACCGGCAAGCACGGCCATGCCAAGGCAAGGGTTGAGGCTGTCGGAATTTTAGACGGGCAGAAGAGGACTTTGGTAAATCCGGTCGATGCCAAAATTGAGATACCGATTACCGATAAAAAGTCCGCCCAGGTCCTTGCCTTTCTTGGAGATCAGGTGCAGCTAATGGACATGGAAGATTATAAAACATTTGAACTTCCCATGCCTGCCGAGGGGGAGATTAAAGGCACTATGGTGGAGGGTGCAGAGGTAGAGGTTTTAGATGTCATGGGCAGAAAGAAGATTACGAGGGTACTTTAGCTTTGGCGGGACTTTATACAAATCCCCTTGCCTTTGGCGGCCGGGAATGTGACATAACCGGTGCAAAATACGTGATTTGTGGCGTCCCCTATGACAGCAGCGAGACATACAGAACCGGCTCAAGATTCGCTCCAAATGCCATCAGGGAGTCATCGCGTGAGATTGAGGACTACGATATACTGGAGAACTTTTCACTTCTTGATATAAAGCTTGCAGACATCGGGGATGTAGAGGTTTCTCTTGGAAACGCTACCGAGACCATGCTGAGGACAAGGGACACAGTAACTGAAATCACTCGCGCTGGGTGCGTACCCTGCCTCATTGGCGGCGAGCACACGATAAGCTATTTTGCATTGGGCGGCCTTGAAAAAAAACCTTTTTATGTTGTATTTGACGCCCACATGGACTTTCGGGATGAATACCTAAATGGAAGACTTTCGCATGCCTGCTCTACGAGGAGGGCAACTGAATTGCTCGGAGTAGAAAATGTCCTTGTACTCGGTGTTCGCAGCGCCTGCAGAGAAGAGCTGGAAGACGCAAAGAGCCTTGGACTCAATTTTATTGATTTTAATTCGTGCAGGGACATAGAGGCATTAAAAAATAAAATACTTGATGCCACCCGCGGAAAGGATGTCTACCTGTCAATTGATGCCGACGTTCTCGACCCAGGGGAGGCAGGGGGCGTATGCAACCCAGAGCCGCCAGGATTTTCCTTTGAAGAATTAAATTTCGCCCTCAATTTTCTAAAAGACGTAAACATGGTCGGGTTTGACCTCACCGAGGTTACCCCCATTTACGACAGCAACACACAGGTTCTTGCGGCAAAACTGATATTTAAGGTCCTCCTAAAATCATCACAAAAATAGCTATTTTAATTGATTTTCCCAGAGCTTCGAAAGCCTCTTCCCCCTGCCCGAGCCTTTCTTATACAACTGGTACTGTAGGGTCCTTTTTTTAGAGTAATCCTGGTGATATTCTTCAGCTTTGTAAAAAGTCGTATATGGAAGGATTTTCGTAACCATGGGCTCATCTAATTTGCCTGACTTTGACAGATCCGCTGTTGAATTTTCTGCAGCTTCCTTTTGCGCTTCATCGTGGTAAAAGATGGCCGACCTGTATTGGGCCCCCCTATCGACAAACTGCCCCCCGGCGTCTGTGGGGTCAATCTGCCTCCAGAAAAAGTCCATTAGTTCGCCGTAGGTAATATTTGAGGAATCAAAGGTAATTTGTATGGCTTCATAATGACCGGTTTTTCCAGAGGATACATCTTTATACGTGGGATTTACCTCTTCGCCGCCGGAATAGCCGGAAATCACGTCAATTACACCATCCAACTCCTCAAAGGCGGCCTCCATGCACCAAAAGCAACCACCCGCAAACGTGGCCTTTTTTAGAAACTTGCTATCTACAGGCTCCTTTTTTATTTCATCGTTTTCCACACTAACGCAGCCTCCAACTAAAGTTAATACCCTAATTATCATGGGCCATACTTTATACATTACTTCTTTTGGAATGATTAACATTGTAAACCCCGATTAAGTAGATAAAATAGTTACCTTTTTTAGGAAGCAGAATCAAGATATTGCAATAAGAATCGGAAGCAACCCATGAAGAGCAGTGAAAAGAGCAAGCACAATAAAAAAGCTCTAAAAAAAGAGCAAAAAAAGGAAAGGCAAAAAAACCAGCGAAATAAAGAAATTAAAAAGAAAAAGGTAACTACCAGCATAAAATACCTTTTAGCTGCCGCCGGGTTGATTCTTGTTATATTCCTAATTAAAAGTTCTTACGATGTCGAACCAGGGGATCCTAAAATAACGTTCACACAAAAAACCATAAACCTGGGGGACGTGAGCGTATTGGGGGGCCCTGTTTCTACGAAATTTGGGATTAAGAACGATGGCGGGGGAATTCTGACCATAAGCGATATGGAAACCTCATGCGCCTGCACATCAGCTTCAGTAATATACGAAGGCATCGAGGGCCCTATGTTTAACATGCGGGCACATGGCACCAACCCCACTGACTGGAGCGTAAAAATTAAGCCAGGGGATACTGCGGATTTAAAGATCATCTACGACCCGAGGGTTCATCTGGACCACAGGGGGCCCACTACAAGAGTTATTACGGTGTTTTCGGATGATTTACTAAATCCCGCCCAAGAAGTCTACATAAAGCTAAATCAGGTGGATTAGGTGAAGATTAAAACAT
>JAZFTU010000019.1:0-5901 GCA_036446855.1 Hydrothermarchaeaceae archaeon (SeqCode)
CATTATGTCCTCATCCTGAACCCGGATGTGGTACCCCCTACCTGAATAGGAAAGGTATATATTTTTGAGTGCAAGATCTTCTCTTAGTATTTTTGTTACTTCAATAGTAACTTTCTTTGCTTTGTCAAGGCATTTTTCGCAAACTTCTTTACAACACTTCTTTAAAGTAAGCTCCTTTGCATCGATATCAAAGACCAGCTCTGCCTTTTCCCAGCCCTCCCTTTTTTCAGGTTTCTCATAGAATGAGACGCTGCAATATACAGCGAATGGCGCACGCTTCCTAAGATAGTTTGAAAGTTCTTCTGGCGTCTCAAACTTGTTGTATCTGTCCCTTGGCCCCATCCCATCGTGGTCAATGCCAAATTCCCGCTTTGATAGTGATTTCAAGATAAAGTTTGGGACATCCTCTATGTTCCACTCCTCGCTATAGTATATTCGCCTCTCTTCAAGGGTTGCCTTCCGAAACATTTTCTTCCATCCCTTTAGCAATTAAATACCCTCTGGCACGCTCGGCATAGCTGTATCGATTAACCACCGTCCAATAAGCCTTTGAGTGGTCAGGGTGCACGAGATGTGCCATTTCATGGATAATAAGATAATCTTTAACCCATCGGGGCATTTTTGCAACGCGGTGTGAAATTCGAATCGTGCCCTTATGAGTAGTACAGCTTCCAAAAACCGAGTTCTGATTTGTAACATATTTTATAGAATTTACCTTGAGCCTGCCATTAAAATATCGCCGGTTTAATTCTTTTGCCCGCCTCGAAAGAGCATTGCTGTCTGGCTCACATTTCTTCTTCTCTATACGCTGGCACATTTTTTCAATACATCTGGTTTCCTCGATTTTAGAAAGTCCTGAAGGAAGACGAATTAAAAGCTCATCGCCACAAAGTTTTGCACTGACTGTCTTTTTTCTATTCGGGCTTCGAATTATCGTAACATCCATCGTTCATTCGCCTACCTGTCCTTTATCTTTATTATCCCTTCAGGGCACAGGGCAGCACAATTCTTGCAGTTTATGCAGTAGCGCAGGTCCATTATCACCGCAACGTCATTTTCCAATTTCCAAATCTTTGGGCCTTTTGGGCATACTTCCCCGCATTTGCCGCAGCCTGTGCATTTTTTTTCATCGATTGTTATCTCAAACATCTATTTCGCCCTTGAAGACGAGCTTTGCTGGTCCCTTTATATAGGCCGTTTCTATTTCGATGCCTTGCATTTCCACTTCAACGAAGATTGTGCCCCCCTCTGCCATAATCTCAATGGGTTCATCCGGGTCGGCCTCCCATGCGACAACGCTTATTATGGCAGATGCCGCAATACCTGTGCCGCATGCCGGGGTCTCGCCTTCTACGCCCCTCTCATAGGTGCGGATTTTGAAAAGGTTGGTGCACACAATCTCAAGGAAATTTACATTTGTTCCCTCGGGAAATAAGGGGTTATTTCTCACAGCTCTTCCAATGCCAATAACGTCTGTCTTCTCAATGTCGTCAACAAAGATTACAACGTGGGGGACACCCGTGCTAACCGCATAGATTTCAAGCTCTTTACTTCCGACCTTCAGCTTCTCCTTTAGAATCCTCCCTTTGCCAGTTGCAGGTATATCTTTTCGTTCGAAGAGAGGCCTCCCCATATTTACCCGCACGTATGTTGTTTTTCCCTCTTCAGAAATCCTAACATTCTTGACGCCTGCAAGGGTCTCAATTGAGAGTTCATCATTTCTTGCGCCGAAGTCGTAAAGATATTTGGCAATGCACCTTATACCGTTTCCACACATATGGGGCTCACTTCCATCGGGATTGAAGATGTGCATAAAGGCTTCCCCATTGCTTGAATTTTCAACAAATATCAAACCATCGGCGCCTATTCCAAACCGCCTGTTGCACAGTTTTTTGGCAAGGCCCGCCTTTAATTCCTCCAAAATCTGCTCGTCCCTGTTGTCTACAAGAATAAAGTCATTTCCTGCGCCTTGATACTTGTAAAATTCCATGCCATCTACATACCCAACTTTAGATATTTGATTCTATCGGTGTCAGTTTTTTCCTACCTCTTTTTTGAGTTCCCCAACTATCTCTTTGGCCCTATCAAGCCTAACCTTCTTTTCAGATACCATTCTTTCTACAACTTTTTCTACAAGTTCCGAAGGTGCGCCTGCCATCACCGCCATGTTTCTTGCGTGTAGGGACATATGCCCGCGCTGGATTCCTTCCGTTGCGAGCGCGCGAAGGGCCGCAAAGTTCTGGGCAAGACCCACGGACGCTATCACTTCCCCGAGTTCTGATGCAGACTTTACCCCAAGTATCTTCACATTTGCCTTTGCTACGGGGTGAACTGCTGTTGCGCCCCCTATGAGCCCTACGGCCATCGGCACCTCGATAGAGCCAGCAAGGTCGCCATCTTTATTTTTTTCATAATTTGTAAGCGGCTTGTAGCCACCCCTATATGCAGCGTAGGAGTGGGCGCCTGCCTCTATTGCTCTAGTGTCGTTTCCGGTTGCAAGCACCACCGCAGATATGCCGTTCATGATCCCCTTGTTGTGTGTTGCGCATCTAAACGGGTCGGCGGCAGCAAAGAGGTGGGCATTTATGATGGCATCGACAACATCTTCCCCCCCAATCGACTCTTTCGAGAAGACTGCATTTGCCCTTGCCAGCCGAAATATTGCAAGATTTGAGATAATCCGAAGCAGGGCTTTTCCGCCTGTGATTTCCTCCAGGAACGGTGTTACTGCCTCTGCCATGGTATTTACAGCATTTGCCCCCATAGCGTCCCTGCAGTCGACAAGGATGTGCACAATTGTCATCGGTCCATTTGGTGTGTCGATTGTTCTGACCTCTATGTCCTTTACCCCGCCGCCGTACTTTATCAGGAGGGGGTCCTGCATGTTTGCAAGTTCGGTTATCTCCTTCTTTTTTGAAAGGATTGCCTTTTTTGCCTTTTTTATATCTGCGATGCCCAAGAGTTGAATCTGGCCAATCATGACAGGGGCTGTGCTTGAGGTGAAAAACCCGCCCTTCTCTCTTGCAACTTTTGCAGAATTGCTCGCAGCTGCGATAACGGAGGGCTCTTCAATTGCCATCGGGATTAGGTAGTCGTTTCCATTTATCAAAAAATTTGTGGCAACTCCCAGGGGGACATCCAGGGTGCCTATGACATTTTCTATCATCCTGTCCGCCTGATCCAAATCCAGTCCCCCAGTCTTTATTATTAAACCTGACTCCTCCGATGTCAGGCCGGAAAATTCCTTTACGATGCCCAGCCTTTCTTCGGGTGTCAATTTATAAAAACCGGATATTTTTGAGGTCTTCATTTTTTCATCCCTTGAGCCTGTCTGGAACGGTTTGCTTGTCAATCAAATCCTCGAAAGTTTCCCGCTTCCTGATTAAGTCATGCTTACCGCCAGAGACAAGAATTTCTGCGGCTATTGGCCTTGAATTGTACTGTGATGACATTGCCATGCCATAGGCCCCGGTATCAAGGAACGCTATTACGTCGCCTGCCTCAATTTTTGGTAGAGCCCTTTCCCTTGCGAGTATATCTCCGGATTCACACACATTTCCTGCAATGTCGACGGTTTCCTCTGCTTTTTGCCCCATCTTGTTTGCTACGACGGCCTCGTGGTATGCCCCGTAGAGAAGGGGCCTTAAGAGCACGTGGAAGCCCGCGTCAGTTCCGATGAACTTTTTGTAGCCTGTTTTTATTGTGCTGACCCTCGTGAGCATGACAGAGGCGTCGCCGACTATGTATCTCCCAGGCTCAAAATAAATCAACGGCTCGCCAAGACCATGCTCTTTTATTTTACGGTTTATTATGGGCACGATGGATTCTGCGAGGAGTTCAGGCGTAATGTATGGCTCGTCTGGATTGTATCTTATCCCAACGCCGCCCCCGAGGTCCACAAAATCAAGCCCTATTCCCTTCTCTTTGAGTTTTCCTGCCATGTCAAAAAGCTTTGATGTGGCCTCTTCGTATGGTGCGGTCTTTGTTATCTGTGAGCCTATGTGCATGTGAATTCCAGATATTTTGAAATGGTCATTTTCTTTGGCAAGCAAGTAGGCATCCAGTACATCTTTTTCCGGGAGGCCAAACTTGCTCTCTTTTAGGCCCGTTGAGAGGTGGGGGTGCGTATCGGGCGAGATAGATGGGTTCATGCGAATTGATATCTTCGCAATTTTCTCTTCTTTTTCGCATATTCTGCCCAGGCGCTCAAGCTCGTGGATTGCATCAAGATTTATCGTAACGCCTGCGAGAAGTGCCTTTCTTAATTCCGAATCGGTCTTGTTGTTTCCTGTAAAAATGATGTCTTCTGGCAGAATTTTTGCCTTGAGCGCAATGTATAGCTCCCCCTCTGAAAGAATGTCCGCACCCGCCCCTTCTTGGCGCAGGATATTTAGGACTGCAAGTGAAGAGTTGGCCTTGCATGCATACTTTATTTTAACGTTGAGTTGTGAAAAGGCGTTGAGAAACTCCCGATAGCGCTCCCTTATGCGATTTTCATCTATCACGTACAGGGGCGTCCCGTATTTTTCTGCAAGCTCGACTGCATCAACGCCTCCAACTGTCATATGGTGTTTTTCATTTGCGCCTATGTGGGGCCTCATCTATAGCACCTTTTCTATCCTGCCCAGGGCCTCTTTTATCCTATCAACCGGCTGGGTTAGGGCAAATCTGACATATCCCTCGCCGTGTTTTCCAAATCCAATCCCAGGTGTTAAAACTACTGCCGCTTTATCTAAAATCCTGTTTGCAAACGTAACCGAGTCCCCTCCGGGTACCTCGACCCATGCATAAAAGGTTGCCTTGGGTTTCTGGCACTTCAGGCCGATGTCATTTAGGCCGTCCACGAGAGCCTCTCTCCTCTCCCTGTAGATTTTGACGTTCTCTTTTATGCAATCCTGGGAGGAGGTGAGCGCGGAAATGCCTGCCTCCTGGATTATCTGGGATACCCCCGAATCGACATTTGTCTTTACCCTGCCGAGGCCGGAGATGATTTTTTTGCTCCCTACAGCATATCCAATCCTCCACCCGGTCATATTGTAGGTCTTCGAAAGAGAGTCGAACGAAATGCCCACGTCCCTTGCTCCGCCCACCTCAAGAAAGCTTGGCGGTTTATAGTCATATGCTATGGCAGAATATGCCTCGTCCGAGCAGACCGTGATGTCGTTTTCCTGGGCAAAATCCACAAGCTTGCGGTAAAACCCTTTATCTGCAACCGCGGAAGTAGGATTATTTGGGTAGTTTATCCAGATGATTTTTGACCTTTTTGCCACGTCTTTTGGGATTGCATCAAGGTCTGGAAGAAAGTCATTATCCTTAAGGAGAGGCATGAGGTAGGGCGCCCCGCCGGCAAGCATTGCGCCTGTAATATAAACAGGATACCCCGGGCTTGGGCACAGCACTATGTCCCCTGGGTTCACAAGAGCAAAGTGTATATGGTAAATTCCCTCTTTTGAGCCTGCAAGAGTTATTACTTCATCCTCCGGATTGAGACTAAGGCCATAGTCCCTTTTGTATCTTCCTGATACGGCCTCCCTGAAAGACAGCATCCCCTTGTATGACGGATACCTGTGGTTTTCAGGGTTATTTGCGGCTTTACAGCATGCATCGATTATGTGCCGGGGGGTAGGGATATCAGGGTCGCCCACACCCATGTCGATTACGTCGGCCCCCTCCTTTTTTTTCTGTGAAATCTTTTTGTCTAATTCAGCGAAAAGATAGGGGGGAAGACTTTTAATTCTGTATGAAAAAACCATATTAAAACCACACAGAAGTATTTTTATATCGTTAACCCCTGCGGGGGTATTTAAAAGTTGTGAACTTACAAACATCTTTTTGAACTTCAAAAGAAGAGTGACAGAACCCTGAATCCTGTGACTTTGGCCACCTGACCGCCCCCGCATT
>JAZFTU010000020.1:0-2627 GCA_036446855.1 Hydrothermarchaeaceae archaeon (SeqCode)
GTCAAGTAGGTCCCTTCCTATTGCAAAGCCGTCCCTAGCGGCCTGCTTGTCTTTTTTTACCACATCTTCACCCTTCCCTGCAAACAGCCGGGAAATATAATCCTCGAGAATCTTTAACTCGACCCTTAAAAGGCCGGAAACGACACCTGCGGCTATGACATTTGAGTATATGGGGCCACCGATGCCCTCAGCCATTTTAAAAAGCGGCACATCCACAAGGCCTGAAATGCGCTCAAGATGCTCCTTATCGCCCAGAATTATCGTGCTATCAGAAACCCTCCTTTCGACGTGCTTAAAGGCCCCAGCGTTGAGGGGGATAAGTATGTCGATTCTGTCAACATAGGCAGAAACTCTCTCAGAAGAAACCCGAATCTCGGTTGAGTTGGTGCCCCCCCTTACCCGGGACATATATTCTTTTGAAGCGAAAACATTGTATCCGGAGTGCTTAAAGACCTTTACACGGATATTTTCGACCGTTTGAATACCAAGCCCTGCTGCCCCGCTAAGAACGATTGAAACGTCTTCCATCCCGTTGCCACCCGCATCCAAAATTCTGTTTCAATACACTTAAGTTTTCTCCCTAAAAATATGATTTACTGGCAAGTTTTTTAAATACAGAGTTAGTAAAAATCATCAATGGTAATCACGCTTGCAACTGATTTTGTACAAGGGGAGCATGTATGAAAAATAATAAGGTGGAATTAAAATTTCAATAAAAGAACAGGAGAAAATACTTGAAAGGTTGAATCCAAATTTCAAAAAACTCTGTGCAGATGATGTCTCCAAGCTCATAAATAAGAAAGCAAGCATTAAAGAGCTAAAAATTTTCAAAAGCACCTATAAAGAGAGTAGGGAGCTTGCAAGTGAGGCAGAACTTTTGATACAGCAGGGGAGGCTCCTAAAGGCCGCTGAAATGCTGGAATTTGCAATACCCAGGGGGTATTTTGGAAGTGAGTGTTTATATGGTCTTTTGGGAGACGTTTATCACAAGAGAGGGGATATAAAAAAGGCACTTGAGATGTACAAAAAATCAGGTACCATTGATTCGCTGAAGAAGGCTAAACAGTTAGAATAAATTGTTGTCTTGCTTGTAGCCCCCTGACCTGATAAATCTTTTAAACTCGCAGCACCTAAGAATTTTTAATGATAGTCACATTAATAACCGACTTTGGGAGCGGCGAATACGTAGGTGCGATGAAAGGGGTGATTTATTCCAACTGCCCGGACGTAAAAATAGTCGACATCACCCACGATATAGAAAAGTTCAACGTCCGAAACGCCGCAGCCTCCGTATTTGCGTCTTGCCCGCATTTTCCAGAGGGGTCGGTGCACCTGGTTGTCGTGGACCCGGGAGTTGGCACAGAGAGGCGAGGGGTGATAATAAAGACGAAATCCCACTATTATGTCGGGCCAGACAACGGCGTATTCAGCCTCCTTGCCGATGTGCAGAAAGTTTATGAAATTCGGTCTGAATCCAAATCGAAGACTTTTCACGGGAGGGACGTGTTCGCACCGATTGCAGCAAAGCTTGCCTGCTCGGAAAGTCCATCTGAATTTGGTGAAGAGACAAGCAATATAAAGCGCATAATAAAAAAGCCAAAAATAAAAAATGGGGTAATTGAGGGAGAGGTCATAGCAGTTGATGCATTTGGCAATATAATAACAAATATCACTGACGTCGGCAGAATAGGATATGGCGACGCTGTAAAACTGCAAATAAATGATGAAACAAAAAAAATAAAATTTGTTGAGAGCTATGGATTTGCAAAGAAGGGGGAGCTTGTGTGCCTCATAGGAAGCTCCGGACTATTGGAAGTTGCAGTGAGGGAGGGGGATGCAGGTAAATTGCTTGATGTTAAGAGTGGCGAGACGATAGTGATTAGATGAGAGGACTACTAATTGGCAGGTTCCAGCCGTTCCACATGGGGCACATATACGTAATTAAGGAAATCCAAAAAGAGGTGGACGAGACCGTAATCTGCATCGGGAGCGCCCAACTCAGCCACTCGCTGGAAAATCCGTTTACGGCAGGAGAGAGGGTGATGATGATAAGAAATAGTCTTCACGAAAACGCGATTAAAAAAAACTATTACATCATCCCGGTGCCAGACGTAAACAACAACTCCCTCTGGGTATCCCACTTAAAGAGCCTCACCCCCCCGTTTTCAAAGGTCTATTCAGGAAACGCCCTCGTTAAAAGGCTTTTTAAAGAGCATAGGATTGAAGTAAAAACACCCCCAATGTACAACAGAAAAGAGTACTCTGGAACAGAAATCAGGCAAAGGATTCTAAAAGGGGAGGCTTGGGAGAAGTTTGTGCCAAAAGCTGTCGCCGGGGTGATAGAAGAAGTTGGCGGAGTGGAAAGATTAAAAAACCTTGTCATGGGCGATAAAATCTGAACAAAAACTTTGGCCATATCTTGCCACCATCAAATTTTACCCCCTCCTCTGTTAAGAGCCTCTTTTTTTCTTTCGCCCCTTTTGAAAATCCCCCGATACTCAAGTCTGATTTTACGACCCTGTGGCATGGAACAATGATCGGATGCAAATTTTTGTTCAGGGCATTTCCCACGGCCCTGCATGCTTTTCGTTTTCCAATTGCCGATGCTACTTCCCCGTAAGTAGAAA
>JAZFTU010000021.1:0-11619 GCA_036446855.1 Hydrothermarchaeaceae archaeon (SeqCode)
TAGGAACTACAGCTGGAATTTTTGTTCTTACCGATGGGCAAATCTGGCAGACGCGTACCCTACCAACTTTTTAAAAAAATTAATTTTTAATCCGTTCTGCAACTCCACAAATGCATTTCCCTCAACTTCTTTTCCATTAAAAGTTCCGTAAACCTTGCAGCTGCCCTCCCAAAAGCTCTTTAATACCTCTTGGTTTTCGAGGCGAGGCTCAACCGTAAGCTCGATTTGTTTTTTTGGGGCACTTATGTGCCAGCCCATTTCATATGTCTCCTTTGAACTCGGACTTGTCCATTTGCCGTAATTTTTTTTGCTCTGATTTCAAATTCATACCTCACCTTCAGGTATCACGGCCATGTCTCAAGAAACATCTAGGTCCAAACAAAAATCCAGCGTATACGAAAAGTATATCTTGCATTAAAACAAAGAATAATACGGGGTGATTTATGGGCAGACAAAACAAAAGGGGAAAAGAAAAGAAAGGGGAAGACAAAAGAGAGCTTTTTGAAAAGAAACTTTTGGATAAGCTAGTTAGAACAGAATCTGACTAGCTTTCTTTTTCATATTCTTTTTCCAGGACACTTAAAATCTCATCAGAAGTCTTTTTGCCTATCCCCTGGACCTTCTCTAGTTCAGGTCCCGTTGCATTGAATATCTTTTTGACATTTTTAAACTGTGTAAGAAGCCTTCTTGCAATCACGATGTTCACGTTTGGGAGCCCCCCGACTATTGATTCCTGCTGTTCTCTTAACGTAGATGTCCGCTTATCGGCCCTTATCTGAATCTCCCGTCTCCCTTCTAGGTACTCCCGTTTTGTAAGAGCCGTAATAAAGGCTGCGGTGTCCTTCTCATCACGTGTGGCTACAGTTGGAATTCCAAAGTCTATTATGATGCTTGCAAGCGCCCCTCTTATGGCATTTGGATGGATATCTCTTTTTGAATAAAGGCCTTCTCCCTCGATTATAAGGCAGGGGCAAGGATAGCTTTTAAGTCTTTTCATCTGGCTCATGAGCCTCCCGCTGATAATGCTGCCTATAAAATCCTCGGTAGTCTTTCTTTCAATGCATACCCTATCACTGAGGACGTAGTCTCCTGTGCCCAGCATCTTGGGCTTTGAGATGATGCCAAACTCTAAAAGCTCCCTTGGAACGGTCGAGGAAAGCTCTCTAGAATCTACAACAATCGTGTGCTCAAAAAAGTCTCCAAGCTCCTTTTGGATTTTTGCGATTTTTGGTTTATAATGCCTATCCTTCAGCACCTCAAGGACCCCGCGCATCTTTTTTTCCTTTTTAAATCCGCTCCAGTAGAACCACTCGTCTCTGGTTTTTTTAGTCATAAGGATTATGACCTTTCCCAGGCTGCTCCTCCCGGTCCTCCCCCTCCTCTGGATGGTTCTAATCTCACTTGGTATGGGCTCATAAAAGATAACAAGGTCCACTTTCGGTATGTCAAGTCCCTCTTCTGCAACAGATGTTGCGACAAGCACGTTGAATATGCCTTCCTTAAAATCATTCAGGATTTCAATTTGTTTTTTTTGTGAAAGGCCCTTATCTTTGTCTTTTGATGCCTGCCCTACAAACCTCACCGGATTCATATCTTTTAAAACAGACAGGCTGTCCTTGATTTTCTGTGCCGAATCCCGGTACTGGCAGAATATGATGGTCCTTCTGTCCTTTGGGGTCTTTTCCATAATTTTTATTAGAGCGCCCATCTTTGGATGCTCAACATCAGGAGAAAGACGATTTGTAAGCTTGACGGCCTTCATAAAATTTACGTCTTTTAATAGTCCGCGTGCGGCCTTTGAAGACTGCTTTTTCAGCCTCTCAAAGTATTTTTGCAGGATGCCCAGCCCCTGGGTTTCCAATAGCTCTATCGCATGCACAACTGTGATGCAGGCCGCAACATTGGAAACTCCCCCATAAAGTTCTGGCACCCCCCCTCTTTTTGATATCTCAAGTTGCAGCTTTCCCCTGAGCATAAGGAGGTCTTTTTTTGAGACATTTACGTTTTTTGACTTTACAAAACCCCGGTTTTTCAGCGTTCCAAGCCTCTCTTTTAGGGCCCCTTCAAGGTATTTTTTCACCTGGACAAACGAATCGGGGAGGTCTACCTTCCTCCACTCTATTGTAATCCCCTTCACATATGGGCTTACGTCCGGGTCTCTATCGGTCCTCACCTCTAAATTCTCGATAAAGAGATTTTCACATACCTCCCTTATGCGCGCCTCCTCAGAACCGGGCGAGGCCGTAAGTGCCAGTATAAGCGGGTGTTTTGCAGCTTCTGTGTATTTTTTTGCGATAAATGCGTATGGGTACTCCCCGGTCGTCCTGTGCGCCTCGTCAAATATTACAAGCGATACGTCTTCTAATGAGCATCTGCCGGAGATGAGGTCGTTTCCAATTACCTGCGGTGTTGCGCATATGACCTTTGCCCTTTTCCATAGTTCCTCCCTCTCATTTGGCGGCGTATTCCCTGTAAATACCTCGATACTCTCCTCTGGAATCTTTAAAAATTTTCTAAAACTGGATGCGTGCTGGGAAACAAGCGGTTTTGTTGTCGCTATCATAAGGACCCTCCCGTTGAAATTTTTCAGCCTGTGCGCAGCAAGCAGCACGGCAATAACGGTCTTCCCAAGAGCCGTAGGTGCGACAACAAGGGTATTTTTCTTTGATGCGTTTCCGACGATTACCTCTTGATACAGTCTGGATTCAATCGTGTCCTTTCTAATCAGTGGATGGGATACAAACATTAACGCTCCCCAAAAAATTCATAATCGGGAATGCGCTCAAGAAGCATGCCTTCAAGCCGAACAGGCTTCAACTGCTTTGCAAGCTTTACGGACTGATTTAGTTTGTATTCAGATTCGGAAAATATCTCAAATAAAGGCGTTCCTTTTTCTACCTTCTCCCCCTTTTTTATGTGGAACAGGATTCCGGAGCCCTGGTCTTTGGGTGCGCCTGCCCTCCTTGCGACCATCACGACCGCATGATTTGATATGTGGGTTACGTATCCTTCATCTAGAGAGAATACCTTTTTGGAGTACTTCCCAATTTTAATATCTTTTGAAGAGATATCGGGATTTCCTCCCTGAACCTCTATTATCTCCTTCATCTTTTTTAATGCCGCTTTTGACTTTAGGATTTCAAGGGCCTTTTTTTTGCCATTGCCCCTGCTTGCAACTCCCCCTGCCTCCAGGAGAATACCTGCAATATCCGTTGCCTTTTCTATCAGGCTTGAAACACCATTGCCTTCCAGGGCGCTTAAGGCCTCTTTTGCCTCAAGAGCAGGGCCCACAGCTCTTCCGATGGGCTTGTCGCCGTATGTTACCGCACATTCTATTCCAATTCCCAGCTTTTCTCCAAGCTCGATAAAATCCTTAGCATACTTTTTTGCCTCTTTCATGTCCTTGATTTTGGTCTCGGGGCCCATGGGAAGGTCTATTACCACGAACTCTGCCTTCACTGCGAACTTTTTGGCCATAACACTTGCGAGTGCCAGATAATGTGGGTCGATTGCCAGTGGATATTCTACCCGTATGAAGATGTCATCTGCAGGTGCTAGGTTCGCACCACCTCCCCAGACAATCACTCCATTTGTCTTCTCCACCATCCTTTCAATATCTTTTGCATCAAATATTACCGGAGCCAAAACTTCCATGGTATCGGCAGTTCCGGATGCTGATGTAATAGCTCTTGAAGAGGTTTTTGGTATCAAAAGGCCTGCCGCAGCTACGATTGGCACGATGAGAAGGGTGATTTTGTTTCCTGGAACTCCTCCTATGCTGTGCTTATCAAAGACAGGCTTTTTTAGATTCAACACCTCCCCGCTCTCGGCGGTTTTCCTCGCAAGGTAGGCGGTCTCCTCAATGTCAAGACCGTTTATGTAAATGGCAGTTATAAACGCAGTAATCTCGGCCTCGCTCAGTTTGTTTGCGACAACGTCATTTACGATGGCTTCGATTTCACTTTCATTTAATTTTTGTCCTCCCATCTTTTTTTTAATGTACTCTATTGACCTTGTTTTTTCGACAGGCACGACAAGCACGTCTTCACCATCTTTAATTTCATGGCCGTTTGCTATGTCCGAGCAAATCCCTATCTCCCCGACATTTACGGCCGTCTTTGTTGTATTTACTATTGCAATCAGGCTTTTTTCGCTCGCAAGCAATTGTATCCTCTCGCCCGGGTGTATCCTAAGCTCCCATGTATCCCCTTCATTCAGAGTGACCTCACACTTTCCGCTTTCGATATCCATGAGCCTTACTTTAAGTTCTTTTTCCATTCAATCTACCGCCATTTTTTTCAATTCTCTTATCGCATCCTCAAGATTTTTGCATAAAATGCCACAATTATTGAGCATCGCATTTATCTCGCCAGCGTATTCTCCGACCCGGCGAAAGTCAGTTCTCAGGCCCACCACTGGAATCTCTTTTGCGAAGGCATATCCGCACTCAAAGGCGGTGCCGTCGTCCACCTGGGCCCCGTCAAACACCGCGAGCACAGCATCGCTCTTTTCGAGGTTTTCAATGCAGCATTCAAACACGTTTTGATTGCACCTGTCCTGGGGCAAAAACACATTCATGCCCTCTTTACTTAGCTCCTTTTCAATACTTTCATTGAAGTCTCTTTCGGCCCTGCCGAAAAGCGGGGCAGCAACGTATACTCGCATGTCACATAATAATGCTACTAAGGTTAATTAATTTTTGTGGTAAAATTCACACAGGGTCGATAACCTCTATCCCCTCGATTTTTTTAAAGGCGCTATCGTGGGTAATCAGCCTCTCTATCTCATTTCTTTTCATGCTTGCAATAATGCTCGCATCCCTTGCCCCGATTCCAAGGTGATAGTAGCGCTGTAGAACTTCCTGGGTTCTGAGCACAAGCTCTTTGTCCAGGATGTCAAGTTTGAAGGGATAGTTTAATAGCACGTCCAGTTTCTCCCCCCCGATAATTGGGCCGAGTCTTTTTATTAGATAATGGGCAAGCTCCATTTGAATAACTGTTGTCATGAGGACCTCTCCATTTCCAATGGCTTCATTTACAGGACCTTTAACTTTGTCATGCTCGGGGACGTTTCTGTCGAAAAAATAGGCCCAAATATCGGAGTCAATCATGAGCATGGAAAACGCCCCATATCTCTTTTAACTTTGATGGGTCAAGCTTTTCTGCCTGATTCTTTTCTGTGATGCACCCTTCCAGGCTCTGGAGAAATACTTTCTTTGAAACCACGGGCTTTAGAAGGACCCCTTTTCCTGCCCTTTCCACGTTCACCTCTTTTCCTGGATAAAGCCCCATTTCTTCTCTTAAGGCACCGGGCAGGGTCACCCTGCCTCGTTCATCGACTTTAATTTTACCCATCTTGATTCCCATACCCACATATAAACCTACCAATAAAAAAGTTTTTGGAACGTTGTTTAGAAAAAATGTTCAATCGACCACTGGTGCTTTAGGAGCTTTCTCTGCCTAGAAAATACGAACTTTTGGAAGTTTTCGAGGGTATTAAATTTTAGGCCCCGTATGGCCTCAAAGTTCCATGCGGTAGCTGTGATGCTCGCGACGCTGTTAGCGATGTTTGCGGACTTTAGCTCATCATGCGTTTTTATGTAGCTCGACACAAACGAGCCGGAAAAGGCGTCGCCGCAACCGGTAAGGTCCACGATTCCTGGCTGGTAGACCGAGGGAAAGAAATTAATCTCACCATCTTTTATTATGATGCAGCCGATAACCCCTATTGTCACAATTATCAAATTGTGCTTGGTCTTTTTTAGGACGTTTATTGCAAACTCTATTCCTTTTGTCCCGGTAAGTTTTCTTGCCTCTTCATCGTTCAGGGTAAAGATGTCCACTTTTGATATCAATTTTATTATTTCCTTTCTGTATCTTGCAAAGTATCCTGAGTGGGTATTCAGTGATATCAATCCATCAGGGGACTTTTTTTTCAGAACGTCCAAAAAATGCCTCTGCTTGCTTGCAGACATCGGGGCAAGGTGAAATGCCCTAGCTCCAATGTAGGACCGGGGGAGGTCCTGCGGCCTTATATGGATGCCGACGTTCAGGTTGCAATCCCTGTAAGTAGCGCTGCCGTATTTGTCGTAATCAATAGAAAAATAGGAGCTTTTCCCTCTGACTTTTTTGAGCCCCAGGGTACCAATCCCTGCCTTTTTCAGAATTTTCTCAAATTCTGGGGTAAAGTCCTCACCCACCCTCGAGACGATGCCGGTATCCCCGAAAATCTTTGCGGCCATGGCCGAGTATACCGCGGCCCCCCCAAGCTGGACATTTCGTTTGGTGCCGATTTTTACCCTGTCGACACTGGCATGCCCTATTGTCACAACGTCCATAGTACCAGATTGCAGATTTAATATTTAGCTTTTAGTCTTTTTGATGGACCTTTTTGCCACCTTGGACACTGTCGAGGATGTTAGGACCCTCCCTTCCGGGTGATACACATTTATAACTGAAGAGTCTTTTAAAAGCCCTTTTAAGAATTTAGACGCACCGGGATTGCATGTGGCCCCAAGAGCGCAGGCCGAAGCCGCCCTTACCTCCTCTCGTGAGTCCTTTATTATCTTTAAAAGTTTAGGTACCGCACCTTCTATGGCACTACTGTCTTTTGTTCCAATCAGGGCCAGGGCATAGGCAGCGTTTTCCTTGAGCATAGGGTCAGAATCCAGGAGTTCAATAAGCCTTGGAACGACCACTTTCACCTTCTCTGGCTTTTGAAATCCGACAAATCCGAGGATGTATGCCGAGTTTGCCTTCACAACATCGTTTGCATCATCCATTGCTGAAATGAAGTCTTGCGAGTATTCTTCCACAAGCCCAGGGTTTCCTTTGGCCAGAAGGGCAAGGCAGCACGCAGCATTTGCCCTTATTATGTCATCGCCTGATTTTAAAAATTCCACAAGAAGAGGAATCGATTCTTCCACAAGTCCAGGGTCGGTTTCGCCGATGACCGCTAGGGAGTAGGCCGCATACCTTCTTACGGAGAGGTTTCTGTCCTTGAGGAGGGATATCAAATTTTTCGCCATCGGCTTGATTTCGTCTGGCATAACATCTGAGAGGAGGGATATGACAAAGGCAGAATACTGGCGAACGTCGTCTCGTTCGTCTGATAGAAATGACCCGATTTTGGGAACGACCCCTTCAACCAAAACAGGATTCTCCTCAACAATCCTCCCAAGCACCATTATTGCTTTTTTTTGGATATCCTTGCTTGGATTTTCCAAAAGACCTTCGAGCTTTTTTATACGTGCCGTATCTTTCATCACCGACTTGAAAATCTCGTCCTCGGTTTTATCTTCAAGCCCCATGCCACTCCCTCGAACGTTCTCAGATAAAAATATTTCCGACATCTAAAAATATAAATCAGGTAAAGCCCCTATATACTATTCATGCTCAGAAAAATAATAATGCTTGCTGTTACGTTGATGGGCATTTTGGCACCGGTATATGCACCGCCCGTATTCCCAACAGAGCTTTATCTGACCCTCTTAACTTCTGATGGGTCAAATATCGATACTTCCCTCCTCCTCACGATAGATTACACCGATGGAGATATGAACCCTCAGTCAGTAAATTCAGTGGACAATCCTGGTATAGTAACCTGGAGCATAATAGAGGGAAAGTCCAGGTTATATGCCGTTTTTTCCGCCAAAAACCAAACAGACATTAAAATAACTGTTGACGGATATGAGTCGATTTACGTGAAAGGAGATGAGGCAGGAGTCGTAGTCGGCGATTACAACCTAAATGCGGAACCTACCGCGACCACTACCACAACAACTTCAACAACGACCACGACTACTTCCATAGCAACGACAACCACAACAACCATCCCGCCGCATGAAAATAAAGGCGGCAGCTCTACTGATACAAGCGATGTAAACGTCAATGTAGAAGATGAGAAGATATTTATGACGGCCGCCTATATCCCCTCTGGAAGCTCTGTCACATTTACAGTCCCTTCTAGTGAAAAAACCCCCTTAAGAGAGCTTATCCTGAAAGTTTACAGCGAGGTTACGGACGTAGAAGTTACGGCAAGTGTCCTTGCAGAGAAGCCAAGCCACGTTGAAGCTGGGGTTCCCGGGGTTTCTTACAGGTACATAGGCGTTTCCCATAACATCGATGATAGCAAGATAAGCAGTGCAACCGTAAAATTCAATATCGAAAAATCCTGGTTTGTTGAGAACAATGTCCCTGTAGAGAGTGTAAGACTAAGCAGTTACCTCGGTGGGAGCTGGGAGAAGCTTTCGACATCAAAACTTTCAGACGGGCCGGATTATTACACCTTCGAGGCGGTCTCATCAGGAATGGACATCTTCAGTATATCGGGCCTGAAGGGAGAAGATGCGCAGGCAAAGGCCCAGGGAGATAATTCCCTCGAAAAAGCATCGCCTGAAGCGGGTGCAAAATTTGGGATGGCGCCGCCTGTGACGACAGTGCCCCCACCGGGAGGAAAGCCTGTCCGCACAGCAGCACTTATACTTTTTTCAGTTGCAGCAGCCTCATTTGCTGCCTACTTCCTCATTAAACGGTGAAAAAAAGGCTACATCTTTTCCGGGGCCCTAATACCCAGGAGGCCCAGGGTGTTTTTTAAAACTATTCCTGTTACATAGACTAGATTAAGCCTGAAATCCTTTTCTTGTGATTTTAAAACCTGCTCGAACTTGTAAAACCTGTGAAAGGCCGAAGAAAGCTCGGATGCATATCCTGCAACAAGCGCTGGCCTCCTGTAAAGTGCGGCCTCTTTTACCGTTCCCGGGAACTTGGAAAGCAGCCTTAAAAGTGCGGCCTCTGTTTCCTTAATCCCCATGATTTCAAAGTCCTCTTTTGGCCTTTCTTTTTCGAGTATCCTGCACGCCCTTGCATAGGCGTATTGAATGAACGGGGAGCCCTGCTTTTCAAAGTCCAATGCATCTTCCCACCGAAATACCATGGGCTTATCTGGAGAAATTCGTATGATATTGAACCTAACGGCGCCCATGCCGATGCTCTCTGCTATTTTTGATTTGGATTCCTCGCTTTCATCTGGCCTCCTCTTGTCTACCTCGCTATAGGCCCTCTTTACGCTCTCTGAAATAAGCTCGTCTAAGGATACAAATACTCCCTTTCTTGTGGACATGCCGCCTTCAGGAAGGGAGATAAACTCGTATATGATTAGTTCAGGCGCCATTTCCCCGAGTATTTCAAGGGCCCTTGACAACTGGGACGATACAAGCTTGTGGTCAGCGCCAAGGATATCTATGACCTTCCCGCGCTGTGATTTCCAGATGTGATATGCTATGTCCCTTGTGGCATAGAGGTATGTTCCGTCCCTCCTTTTGAGCACCAGCTCCTTTTCTATGCCAAATGATTTTAGGTCTAGAGAGGCAACCTCTTTTTCATTGAAATACTCGGTGCCCTGAAGAGCCTCTACGACCTTTTTTACTGAATAGTCCCGAACGAAGGTACTCTCCCACACAAACGTATCATGTTTTATGCTCAATCTTTCCAGCGTCTCTTTTATCCCGTCCAAAGAGTAGTCTACCGCATGCTCAAATCTATCCTTTACTTGCGCATCTCCCGATTCGTACCCTTTCATTAAGTCAGAGATTGCCTGTTCGAGGTTAGGGTCTTCTTCTACCGAGCGATTGGCAGAAACATAGACCTCAAGCATGGCGGCATCTTTTTTCAGCGATTTGTCAGGTCTTTTCGTCTCGAGTCCCAAGACGACTATTGCAAGCTGCCTCCCCATATCATTTATGTAGTACTGGACCTCAACTTCATTCCCAAAAAATCGCATGATTCTTGCGAGGGAATCTCCTATGATTGCGTTTCTCCCGTGGCCAATATGGAGTGGGCCGTCCGGGTTTGCCGAGGTGTGCTCCAGCACGAATTTTCCCTTTTTGCATCCTCTCCCATAATTGTCCCCTTCAGATTTTATCTTATTTATCAATACGGGCGCAAGTTTTTCGTAATCCAGATAAGAATTGATGTACCCATTTATGGCCTTTATTTCTTTAATCAGCCCAAAAGGCTCGATTTCGGCGGAAAGCTCCTCTGCAATGTCCTTAGGGGGCTTCTTCAGAATGGGGGCAAGCTCAAAGCAGGGCGCTGCGGAATCGCCCAGTCCCAGAGGAGGCTCTTCCAGTGTTATCTCCCATTTTATCCTGCGCCTTTTTTTGACCTTTTCCAATTCGCTTAAAAATTGTGCAGTAAACTCCTCAAACATAAAAAACCCCTAAGGCCGGTACCTCAAAATCGCTGCAATGCCCCCAAATGACATAAGCTGCTGGCCCTCTTCTGTCTCAGTTGAGATTACCTCGACGGCTGCCCCTGTAGATTCTGCAAGGAGCGTAAATTCGTCCAGCATGCTCTTGAATTTGTCTATCCCAAGGCCCTTTTCGCCGCAGTTCGGGCATTTGGCTATGACAATCTCTGTTTTGAGGACCTTTAGGTCTTTTGCGCTCCTATCACCGTTATAATTGCATCCGGAGCAGCTCACTTCAGCGGTAAATGACTCTACGTCCTCTGAAAATAACAGGGTGCGCACGGCCCCCCTCTTCAGGTATTTTCTTACCTCCTCTTCCCCGTAGGCCCCTAGGCCTCTCTCCTTCACCACCTCCTGCAAAAATTTCGACACAAGCTCCTTTTCCTTTATAATCTCAAGCCCTTTGAAAAGGTCGGGCGATTTATCGACAATTTCACCAAGGCCAAATTCATCTGTGTAGGAGGTATCGACGGTTTCTACAATCATCTCCTGGACCTTTGGATGCAGATATTTCTCATTATAAAAAAATTCTTTCGTTGGCCCGGGGCCGCCAAGGATAACGCCCCGGAGGTTGGGGGTGTTCATGAAAATCTTGCTTGCGTGCCCCCCAACGCGCTTGAAATACTCATGGGCAGCAATCTCAATTAGCCTCTCAAACCTGCGCTGGCTCTGCCCTCCCCTGCCGTGCTTTCTTGGAACGGTCGAGGGTATCTTTTTTACGACGTCCATTCGCTTCCCCCTCAAGATGCCTATCGATGCCTCGCCCCGGTCAACTACAAGAAGTCCGTAGGCCCCCTTGTCTACCATCGCATCTTTAAGCGGGTCCAGCAGAAATTCTGAATCGCACCTGTAAATGTAGGTTATAAGCGTCTGGAGGGGCTCAAGCATATGTACTTCCATCCTGTCCTTTATCCCCCGAGGTATCGTCCCAACGAACATCACAAGCCCGTTTTCCGGCGTCTTTTTGATGAGCTTTAGCCTCTGCATTATGACCTCAAGGGCACTTTGCACGTTTTTCCTCGTCCTCGTGGACTTTATATTGGACGCCTGGGAGGCCTCATCCCGCATCTGGGACATGACGTCGTTTAAATTTTTATCGGGCGGGATGTATAGGCTTATAAGCTCTGTCCCCCGGCCCTTTTTATCTTCCAAAATCTCCAGCTCTTTTTTTAATTTGTGAAGTTCAAGGGACGCCGATTTTGTCATAGTACCCCCCACCCTTTAAGACTATATATTTTTTTGGGGCGCTAAAAAAATAATTTTATCAAATCTGGAAGTATGAAAAAGTAAGATAGCCCTATTGAGAACACTGCAAAGAAAAAAAGAAAAAACATTGCCCCACATATTGGTAAAAATACCTTTTTCATTTAT
>JAZFTU010000022.1:0-3054 GCA_036446855.1 Hydrothermarchaeaceae archaeon (SeqCode)
AGGTTTTTAGATGAATGTGCTGCTTGTAACTGGAAAACTCTCAGAGGGGAGGGTAAGAAAGATAGCAGAAAAGCGGAGGTGCGATGTTTACGTTGCTCCCGTGGACGTAGTATCATTTTTAAAACCTGAAATGATAGACGCCGAAGGCTATGACATGATAATCGTTCCCGGTCTGGTAAAAGGTGATTTATCTCTAGTTGAGAAGAAGACCAAGATTAAGACGTACCTTGGCCCAAAAGACCTTGCAGACCTTGATTTGATGCTAAAATACCTTGGAAAAATCAAGTTTTCCAGGACAGTCCCTGCATGTGAACTTCTCAGGGACGAAATGGGAAAAAGGGCGAATAAAGAGCTTATCCTGGCAGATTCTTCTGAATACGTTGAGAAAATGCTAAGGAGGCCGGGCAGCATGCTCATTTCAGAATTGCCTGTTGGGAGAAACTTTCCGATGAGGATTATTGCAGAGATTGTTGACGTGGGGGGCAAGACCGATAGAGATATCCTCAAAATCGCAAGATATTACCTAAAATCTGGCGCAGATATCGTGGATTTGGGGTTTAATAAGAAAAATCCAAAAAGGGTGGGGGAGGCAGTCTCAGCCGTCAAAAAACTGGGTGCTCCTGTCTCAATCGACACGATGGATAGGGCCAATATCAGGGCCGGACTTATGGCCGGAGTTGATTTAATCTTAAGCTTTGATAGGGAGCTTATTTTAGAGTTTGAAAACGTTCGGACGCCATCAGTTATACTACCCAAGGATAATGGCATTTTAGATTCACCGAAAGAGAGAATCGAAGTTTTAGAAAGCAACATCTCTCTTGCAAAAGAGCGGGGGTTTGAAAATATTATCGCTGACCCGGTTCTTCACCCCGTAAACCATGGTTTTGTGTCCTCGGTTGAGGCTTACAGAAGATTTTCGGGGGATTATCCGATGCTTATGGGCGCTGGAAATGTCACCGAGCTTTTTGATGCAGACTCAATAGGCATAAATGCCCTGCTATCTGGCATTGCAGGAGAGCTTGGGGCAAGCCTCTTATTTACAACCGAGGCCAGCTCAAAGACAAAAGGCTGCGTGGAGGAACTTAAGACTGCATCTAGGATGATTTATCTCAGTAAAAAGAGGGGCTCATCTCCAAAGGACCTGGGACTTGACCTATTACGGCAGAAAAAGAAGCGGTAGGCGATGGGCAAATTATTTAACTTATCTGCGAGTGATTTTGAAACTGGTGATTTAACTGGGTGCAAATAAAGTAGACGAAAGGTACAGGTGCAACATCTGCGGGAACGAGGTTGCCATAACCAAGGCCGGCGGTGGCGTGCTTGTATGCTGCAATTTGGATATGGAACTTATCTCATCGTACTAAATCTGTTCAATAGTTCAATGATTTCACTTGCTTTATCTTTTTGGATACTGTCATCGTCTGCTAGGATTTCGACATATTCTTTAGCATTTGCTATATTCATGTTAGCAGATTTGGAGTAGACATTTCCAAATATCGCGCTCCCGGAATCCACGTCTTCTAAGATCTTTTTTAGTTGATATTCAAAGGTGCTAAGCTTCCTCATGTCAAGCTTTCGCACTCTTGGGCTGCTGCCTCCCCCGCCCGCATTTTTATGGCCCCCCCTTTTTTTGGTATATCTCCTACGTCTGCCCATTAATTACCAAACTATCTATGTTTCTGATAACAGTCTCTGCAGTATACCGGTCTATCTCCTGTAGGTTTGAAAGGCACCTCTGCTTCTTCACCACAGTCCGAGCATGTTACGGTGTGGAGCGTTCGCTCGCCAAATCCCCCGGAGGAGCCGCCTGTCCTTGACGTTTTCCTCTTCTGCCTGCAAGGCTTACATCTTTTTGGGGTCTGATATCCTCTGTCATTGAAAAACTCTTGCTCGTCGGAGCTAAATGTCCATTCGTTGCCACAGTCTTCACAGACCAATGTTCTATCTTCATATTCCATTTTTTTTACACTTTCCCTTTTTTTTACACTTTCCTTTAAAAGCCAAAAAAATAAGGTATCTTATTTGTTAGCTTTTTTAATCCTATAACATACCCGGTATATAAACAATGTCATAAAATTGCAACTATTTTTGGGGAGGGGGTCAGGGGGGGATAGGTATATCTATACAAACTCACAATAAATGAGCTTAAGAGAACATTTAAAAAGTTTTTAGCAGCATTAGGAGGCGTAAGTTTGAGAATAGAAGGATATGATGAATTCGTTGATTTATTGAGGCAAAGCAATCCAAAAAAAGGGGAACTATTATATGCCGCTCGAAGGTCTGAAAAAGATGGAAATCTATTTTTGATTACTTCTGCAGCACTTGAGATCCCAGAAGAAACTAATGAAATTAAAGCGGATACATATGATTTTGCTTTTGGGTTTAACAGCTGGTTTGACGACGATGAGAAACTGGATCGTTCTCATGGACTCCTTACCCTTTTGAAGGAGAAGAAAGGTTTACCCGTCGATTCTCTTGAAATGGCAAATCGCAGGAAACTAAGAAACGTCCAAAAAAATCAAAGAATTTAAGGAAAAGAAGGAAAAGAAGGAAAAGAAAAAAAATAAATAGATTCCTGCAATTGCTTTCTATATTGAGTCCTTGAATAGTACACCGGGTGAAGACACAAGGAGAAATAGCGAAGCGCATTTCGACGAGTGGATTCAAATGCTCCGGCCGGGATTCGAACCCGAGTCGTGGGAGTGAGAGTCCCACATGATTGGCCGGACTACACTACCGGAGCTTTTTTTTATCTTTCTATGATGCTTTCTTCCACTTCCATTCCAAAGTGTCTAGCTACATCTTTGGTGTAGATTAGTATTCCGTCTCCCTTTTTAAGCTTTGAGATGGAAACCGGCTTTCCTTTCTCGTTTAAGAGCGTTATTGTTTCGGCATTTTGCAGAAGGGTCTTGTAGAGTTTCCCCTTGCACTTTGCCTCAAGGAGCATTAGAGGGCGCTTTTCTATCTTTACCCTGCCGACAACGACGCTCCGTGTGCTACCGTTCTTGTCTATTGCCAGCACCTCGTCTCCTGCCTTGAGCTCGCTTAGGTATC
>JAZFTU010000023.1:0-10465 GCA_036446855.1 Hydrothermarchaeaceae archaeon (SeqCode)
AGAAAACTTTAAAATAACCATCAAACTTATACGGCCACAAAATAATTCATTTTGAGTAAGGCTTAGTTAGTTTTGTGGTCATGCATTTTATCCCCATCTCCACATCTGGCCCCTGCGAAAACTTTAAATCATATAAACGGAATCTTCCTTGGTAAGATGCACACCTGACGGTGGAAGCTCTTTATATACCAATGATTGCATTCTTCGAAATGAGCTCGTAATGGTAATTAGAGCGAATGAGAAGAAAAATAGGAGGCAGAAGATGGCAAAGATATATGTGAAATTCGAGGTTCCAAAGGAACTATCAGAAAATGCCTATGAGGCCCTGGAGGTAGCAAGGAGCAGCGGCAAGATAAGCAAGGGGACAAACGAGGTTACAAAACAGATAGAAAGGGGCCAGGCAAAGCTCGTCCTGATTGCAGAAAATGTCGAGCCCGAAGAGACCGTAGCACACCTCCCGGTAATGTGCGACGAGAAAAAGGTCCCCTACGTCTACGTGCCAGACAAACTGGAGCTTGGAAAGGCAAGCGGCCTTGAGGTGCCCACGGCATCCTCGTGTATAGTAACACCTGGGAAGTCAAGGGAGCTTATAATTGAAATTGAGGAAAATTTAAAGAAAATCAAACCAACGTGATGAAAAATGGCGAAAATAGAAGAGACCAAGGGCTTTCCAGCAGATGTCGTTACGATTCTTGCAAGGACCGGCATGACAGGCGAGATATGGCAGATCCGGTGCAGGGTCCTCGATGGCAGGGACAAGGGAAGGATAATTCGAAGAAACGTAAAAGGGCCCATAAGAGTGGGAGATACCCTGATACTCATGGAGACTGACAGGGAAGCTAAAGAAATCAGAGTTCCTTGAGGTGAATCGCATGGAAAAATACAGGTGTTCGTTTTGCAGGGGAGATATTGAGCCCGGATGCGGAAAGATGTTCGTAAAAAAAGATGGAACCGTCTTAAATTTTTGCAGTAGAAAATGCGAAAAGAACATGCTCATACTAAAAAGGGTGCCAAGAAAGGTGGCCTGGATAAAAAAGACACTTAAAACCAAAAAGAAGTGATTGAATTGGAAAGGACCTTTTTGATGGTCAAGCCAGACGGCGTTTCCCGGGGCCTTGTGGGAAGCGTAATTTCCAGGGTGGAGGAAAAGGGCCTAAAGATTGTTTCGATGAAGATGATTAAGGTTAGCGAAAGTCTCGGAAGAAGGCACTATGAAGAGCACGGGGAAAAACCTTTTTTTTCTGCACTGCTCTCCTTTATCACATCCGAGCCTGTTGTTGCCATGGTGGTAGAAGGGGAGGAAGCTGTGCGGGTCCTAAGGACCTTGATAGGAAAGACCGACCCAAAGGAGGCAGTGCATGGCACCATTCGTGGCGACTACGCAATAGATGTGGGGAGAAACATCGTCCATGCATCAGATTCACTTAAATCGGCGGGAAGGGAAATATCTCTATTTTTTGAGCCTGATGAGATAGTAGGCTACAAGAGGGCAGATGAATACTGGATTTATGAGCATTAGTAAAGATGATTCGTCAGCCAATAGTATCTGTACTCGGGCACGTGGACCATGGAAAGACCACACTTTTAGATAAAATCAGGGGGAGCGCAGTCGCAGAGAGGGAGGCGGGGGGGATAACCCAGCACATCGGCGCAACAGAAATCCCTATAAAGGTCATCGAAGGCATTTGCGGGGGCCTTATGAAACAGCTGAAGGTCGATATCGAATTTGAGGGCCTGCTTTTTATCGATACTCCCGGCCATGCTGCCTTTACCACCCTGAGAAAGAGGGGGGGCGCGCTTGCAGATATTGCCATTTTGGTCGTGGACTTAACAGAGGGTTTTCAGCCCCAGACGTTTGAGGCAATAAATATTTTGAGGACATACAAGACGCCGTTTCTCATCGCCGCAACCAAAATCGACAAAATCAGGGGCTGGCAGGTACTTAAAGGATATCCATTCACCCACAGCTTTTCAAAACAAAGTGAGGGTGTAAAGACATTTATCGAGGAGAGGATTTACGAACTTGTTGGGAAGCTTTATGAGGAGGGCTTTTTGGCAGACAGATTTGACAGGGTAGAAAAATTCGAAAAACAGATTGCGATTGTGCCACTGAGTGCACGGACCGGGGAGGGAATCCCCGAGCTTTTGATGATACTTATTGGCCTTGCGCAAAAGTTCCTTGAAAACAGGCTGGAAATAGAGGAGAACGGCCCTGCCAAGGGAACAATTTTAGAGGTAAGAGAGGAGGTGGGGCTGGGAACCACACTGGACGTGATTATCTACGATGGAAAAATAAGACAGAGGGATGAAATAGTCGTCGGCGGAAGAGAAGAGGTGATTACAACAAAGGTTCGTTCCCTTCTAAAACCCAGGCCGCTTGACGAAATCAGGGACCCAAAATTCAGGTTTAAAAGAATTTCAGAGGCGCATGCCGCATCAGGGATAAAGATATCTGCCCCAAATCTATCGGGGGTCGTTGCCGGCTCTTCTTTGAAGACGGTGCACGCAGGTGACATAAAAGCGGCAGTTGATGAGGTAAAGTCTGAGATGGAGGAAATAACGGTGAGCACTGAAAAATCAGGGATAGTTTTAAAGGCAGATACTCTCGGCGCACTTGAGGCCCTGATAAAAATGCTCGATGAAAAGAAGGTGCCGGTAAAAAAGGCCGGAGTCGGAGATATCTCAAGAAAGGATATAATTGAGGCTAGGGCCTCAAAAGAGGAGACTCCGATAAGGGCCGTAGTGCTTGGCTTTAATGTAAAAATAAACAAGGACGCAGAGGAAAAGGCAATTGAGGGGGACATTCAAATCTTTTTGAGCAACGTGATTTACAGATTGATAGAGGACTACGAAAAATGGGTGCAAAAGGAAATAGAAAAAGAAAAGAAAACGGAGCTAACTAAACTCACCAGGCCAGCTAAGATAAAACTTTTACCTGGCCACGTATTCAGAAAGAACAAACCTGCGGTGGTCGGAATTGAGGTACTCCTTGGAATATTGAAAGGAAAATCCCGCCTGATTAACAAAGAGGGGAAGAGGATTGGCTCTGTACAGGGACTTCAGGACAAGGGTGAAAACATAAAAGAGGCAGGTATGGGATCTGAGATAGCAGTCTCAATTGATGGACCTACTGTGGGTAAACAGATAAACGAGGGAGACATTTTATACACAGATATAAGCCAAAGCGAGGCAAGGCTTTTAGAGGTAAAATACAAAAGCAGTCTTAATGATGATGAGACAGAAGCACTAGAGGAGATAAAAAAGATTAAAAGGAAGGATGATATATTCTGGGCATCTGGAGGTGCATGATTTGCAAAACATTATACTATCGGATACGAAAACAGGAAAATCGTATAACATAGAACTTGAACCTGATAAAACAAAAATAAATGGAAAGAGAATCGGAGATTTGGTTGATGGGGCATCCCTTGGCCTTCCCGGATATGAAATACAGATAACCGGCGGGAGCGATAAAGATGGGTTCCCTATGCGGGCAGACGTACCCGGACGAAGTAGAAAAAAGGTACTTCTCTCTACCGGGCCTTGCTACAGGCCAAAGTCACGTGGCACAAAAAAGAGAAAGACCGTAAGGTGCAACGTAGTCTCCCCTGACATTGTACAGATAAATGCAAAGATAGCAAAAAACGGAAAAAAACCAATAGAAAGTCTCCTTGGAGTCTCAAAAAAAGAGGTAAGTGAATAAATTGCAATCTGAGGTAAATATAGGACTTGTTGGCCATGTAGACCATGGGAAAACGACTCTGACCCAGGCACTATCTGGTGTGTGGACCGACCGTCACAGCGAGGAGATAAAAAGAGGGATTTCCATAAGACTTGGATATGCAAATACCACGTTTAGAAAGTGCCCAAACTGTCCCGATCCCCAGGCATATACTGTGAATAAGGTGTGCAAAAACTGCAAAAAAAAGTCTGAGGTTCTAAGGAAGATTTCGTTTGTAGATTCACCCGGGCACGAAACGCTTATGGCAACAATGCTTTCAGGCGCTGCAATAATGGACGGGGCCATTTTGGTTATCGCAGCAAATGAAAAATGTCCACAGCCGCAGACCAAGGAGCATCTTATGGCCCTTGACATCATAGGCATCAAAAATATAGTGGTTGTACAAAACAAGATAGATATAGTCTCAAAAGATAAGGCAAAAGAAAATCATGCCCAGATTAAGGAATCTTTAAAGGGGACCGTTGCGGAAACTGCCCCGATAATACCTATTGCAGCAAGGCACAATGCAAACATAGACGTCCTAATCCAGGAAATTGAAAAGGTCATACCCACACCAAAAAGAGACCCAAAAAAGCCGTACCGGATGTTTGTTGCAAGGTCCTTTGATGTAAACAAGCCCGGGACTATCCCGGAGGAACTTGTAGGTGGGGTCTTTGGAGGATCGCTCACACAAGGAAAAATCAAAATTGGCGACCCTACAGAAATTTGCCCTGGAGTAAAAACCGAAGTTGACAACAAGACTATATGGAGGCCACTTACAACCGTTGTGACCTCCCTGGAAACAGGTGAAAAACTCTCAAAAAGTGCAAAGCCCGGAGGACTAATTGGAGTAGGAACCAAACTTGATTCAAGCCTTACCAAGGCAGATGGATTACTTGGGGGAGTTCTCGGAAAGCCGGGAACCATGCCGCCAATATTAGACAAACTTACACTGGAGACAAACCTGTTAAAAAGGGTGGTTGGAACAAAAGAGGAACTTAATGTAGAGGACATTAAAACAAGTGAACTTTTAATGCTCAACGTTGGCACAACAACGACCGTAGGGGTTGTTACGAGCGTAAGCGATGGCAAAACACATATAAGACTAAAGCTTCCGGTTTGTGCTGATAAAGGGATGAGAACTGCAATAAGCAGGAGAATTGAGGCCAGGTGGAGACTTATCGGCCATGGAAAGATTTTGTAGAGTCGTGCCCGATACGAATTTTTTGCTAGTGCCCTTTCAGTTCGGCGTTGATATAAACAAAGAGCTTGACCGAATACTGGACTTTAATTACAGACTTTACACGCTGGAAGGCATCTTAAGAGAGCTAAAAGCACTATCAAAAAAGAAAGGTCATACGGCACCATCCAAGGCGTCATTGGAAATGGCAAGAGGCCTTTTAATAATCCCAGAAAATGGAAATGTTGACGAGTCACTTTTGAGGATAGCTTCAAGAGACACGATAATCTGTACAAACGATAAGATTTTAAAGGAGAAGATAAAAAGAAAGGGCGCACCTGTAGTTTACTTGAGGCAAAAAAAATATTTAGCAATTGATTAGGAGGATTTACAATTTTCAAACTAGAAGTAATGGAAGACCTTGTGAGAGTTCCGCCAGATGAATTTGGAAAACCTCTAAAAGAGGTAATTGAAAATATCTTAAAAGTTGGTTATGAATTCGATGGAAATGTTGAAGGTGGATACGAGGGGAAGCTTGACAAAGACCAGGGAACCATCCTTGCCATAACTAACATAAGAGATATAGGCGATGGAACAGTTATACCGGGAGATGGGGCCGCATTCCACGATGTTACTTTCGAGGCCCTGGCATTCAAGCCTGAAATACACGAAATTATTGACGGCGAGGTAGTCGAAATAGTCGAATTTGGGGCGTTCATAAGATTCGGTTCTCTTGATGGGCTTATTCACGTATCCCAAATTACTGACGACTTTATAATCTATGACAAGAAGAGGGGGGCCCTTGTAGGAAAAGAAAGCAACAAAACTTTGGAAGTTGCAGACAAAGTACGGGCTAGGGTTGTTGCAGTAAGCTTAAATTCAGACAAATCAAAGGAAAGCAAGATAAATCTTACAATGAGACAGCCCGGTCTTGGAAAATTCGAGTGGCTAGAAGATGCCAATAAAAAAGACAATGGAAAAGAAACAAAGAAGGCTGAAAAAAAGGTAAAGAAAAAAGCAGAGCCTAAACACAAGGAACCAAAAAAGGAGAGCTAATGAAAGAGAAGGCGTGCAAGGAGTGCGGCAAGGTCACCAAAATGGACGTATGCGTGACCTGCAATACTAAAACCTCGACGGATTGGATAGGCTACGTAAGTATCATCGACCCGGAAAAATCCGAAATCGCAAGGAACCTCAATATAAAATCGAAAGGGAAATATGCCCTCAGGGTAAAATGAAGGACCTTACGATATCTGAAGAGATTCGTCCACTTTTAAAAAGGCCCTTTGGTGAGGTTTTTAGTGGCGAGGACCTAAAACCTGCCGAGGACATAAAAAAAGAACTGAAGGGTGAAAAGGTCATCGTAGTAGGCGATGTGACTCTAGAAAACATCCTTGCAGTGGGAATAAAGCCGAGTCTTGCAATAATAGACCTCAAGACCAAGAGGAAAATAAAGGAAAATTCAGCCTTTAAGGGAAAGGCAGTAACGGTTAAAAATCCTCCCGGAATGATAACCACCAAGCTGTGGGACAAAATCCATGAGGCCATGGAAGAAAAGGGTTCTCTAATCGTCGTAGACGGAGAAGAGGACATGGCTGTTTTGCCCTGCATTCTTGATGCGGACTGGGACAGCGTCGTCCTTTATGGCCAGCCGGACGAGGGTATAGTCCTCGTAAGAGTCACAGAGGAAAAGAAATTCGATGCAGGAACGATCGTAAAGATGATAATGGACCAGGATAAGTGGAAAGTAAATCGAGAGGAAAAGAAATGAAAATAGAGATATTGGCCGAAAATGAAAATCCCCTATTAAAGCGAAAGGAATTTCAGGTAAAGGTGTATGCCGAGAAGGCTACTCCAAGCTTGTCCGAGATTAGAAAAAAATTAATCTCCTCCAAGGACATAGAAAAAGGCACGATAGTTATGGACTCTTTTAAGTCAAGATACGGCTCAAGGGAGGTATTTGGTTCAGTAAAGGTCTATAAAACCAAAGAGCATGCCCTCGAAATAGAGCCCAAGCACCGGCTTTTAAAAAACGGCCTGATAAAACCTGCTGAAGACAAAACAAAGGAGCAGAAACCTGATGAGCCAAAGGCCAAAGAGTCCAAGCCAAAAGAAGAGAAGCCAAAAGAGCAGAAACCAGAAGAGCAAAAGGGCAAAGAATCAAAGCCAAAGGAAGAGAAGCCCAAGGAGCAGAAACCTGATGAGCCAAAGGCCAAAGAAGCAAAACCTACGGAACCCAAGCCAAAAGAATCAAAGGCCACGGATGTAAAACCCAAAGAAAAGAAAGAGGGCACAAAGGAACAAAAGAAAACAGAAGAAAAATCTGTAGAGGCGCCCATGGGCAAATCAGAGAAAAAGGAAGGATGAAGCGATGTCCAAAAAATGGGAACTTTATGAAGTAAGTGAAAATACTCTCCTTAGGAAAAACAAGTTCTGCCCCCGGTGCGGTGAAGGCATTTTTATGGCAGAGCACAAGAACCGATTTTCATGCGGTAGCTGTGGCTATACGGAATGGAAGGAGAAAAGTGGGGCACCTGAACCTGGGCCCAAGCAAAAAGATGAACCTTCAAAAAGCCCAAAAAAAGAAGCAGTAGAGAAAAAAGAAACGCCAGCTAAAGATAAACCACAAAAAGAAAAATGATATGTCTTGGCATTGAAGGTACGGCCGAGAAACTGGGAATTGGAATCGTTTCAGATGAGGGGGAAATTTTTTCTAATGTTACCAAACACCAGCCCCTGGTAACTGGCATACATCCCAGAGAGGCCGCAGAACACCATGCCGGTAATATCAGAAGCGTTTTAGATGCGGCCCTAAAAAATGCCAATCTCGATTTAAAAGATATCGATCTCGTTGCATTTTCGCAGGGTCCAGGACTTGGCCCATGTCTTCGGGTTGCTGCAGTTTCTGCTAGGACCCTTTCTTTAACAAACAACATTCCTATAATCGGCGTCAATCACTGTATAGGGCACATAGAAATCGGAATGCTTTCAACAGATGCAATAGACCCTCTAACTCTTTACGTTTCCGGGGGCAACACCCAGATAATTGCTTTTTCTTTCGGAAGGTATCGGGTCTTTGGAGAAACTCTGGACATAGCAATTGGAAATTGTCTGGACCAATTTGCAAGAGCCGTAGGGATAGGAAGTCCTGGTGGGCCAATAGTAGAAAAGCTCGCAAAGAAAGGACGCTATATACCTCTCCCTTACGTTGTGAAGGGGATGGATTTATCGTTTTCCGGCTTATATTCTGCATCTGTCACTCTAGCCAAAAAACACAAAATTGAGGATGTATGCAGGGGCCTGGAGGAGACATCATTTGCCATGATTACCGAAGTTACCGAAAGAGCCCTTGCACACACGGAAAAAAAAGAGGTGATGCTTGCTGGTGGCGTTGCAATAAATAGGAGACTCCAGGAAATGATATCAAAAATGGCCGAAGAGCACGGCGCATCATTTTTTATTCCTCCCTGTGACATGCTCGGGGACAACGGAGCTATGATTGCTTGGGTGGGCATTCTGAGGTATGGTGCAGGAGAAAGACAGGCCATCAGGGATACGGGGGTCAAACAGAGATTTAGGACCGATGAGGTGGACGTAAAATGGAGATGATAGGGAAGGGGGCTGAGGCTGATATTTACCTTGATGGAAATGTGGTTATAAAGGAGAGGGTGAAAAAGGCGTACCGGGAATTGGAGCTTGACAGGTCTCTAAGGAAGCTAAGGACAAAACGCGAGGCAAAGCTCATATCCGCCGCAAGAGCGGCGGGTGTTCCAACGCCATTTATATTCGATGTCGATATCGTAGGGACTTCTCTTACCATCGAGTATATAAACGGCGAGAAGATAAAAAATATTCTAAATGCCCTCCCTGTGAAGAAAAGAAAAGACATATTAAGAGAAATCGGAAAAAGCGCAGGAAAGCTCCATAAAAATCACATTATCCACGGCGATCTTACTACCTCGAACATGATTCTTAAGGGCGATAAAATTTTTTTCATTGACTTTGGACTGGGTGAGATAAACGAAGGGGTTGAGGCTAAAGGCGTGGACCTTCTCGTGTTCAAAAAATCCATTAGGTCTACCCACTTCAAATACGAAAAGGAATGTCTTGATGCATTTTTAGAAGGCTACTATAGTGAATACAGAAACCATGAGGAAATTATGAAAAGGCTGCATGCTATAGAAAGACGGGGGAGATATTTCAGCGAGAGATGAAAGCGGAAGTATTTTCAATGGGGGACGCACTAGGCATGAGTGTTAATTAAAATGGCAAATGAAACAATTGCAGCTGAAAATATAGTGAATGATTCATCACACAACGAGAAGTGCATTATAGTACGAAATGCAAAAAAAGATGTTTATGGCAGATGCAAGTACTGCGACTTAAAGCTCTTTGAGTGCCTTGCAATGCAGTCATATGCAATTATTTTCTTTATAATTGCATTAATTTTGGCTTTTCTCATATATTCTCAAAGTAGCTATGTGGTTGCAGGAGGTTTTATTATACTATTGTCGCTTCTCTTTTTGGGAAGGATTGTTGACAATAAGACTAACGAACTGATTATAAACGCGTATCATTTGAGGGAGCTATCCGGAGAGCTTGAAATCAAAGTAAAGGAACGGACAAAGGAGCTTGAGAAAACCAAGGAGCGCTTAGAAGAGCAGACCGAAAAGCTAAAGGAATTTACAGAAAAGCTTGTGGAATCCAACCGCTTCAAAGACCTGTTTACAGATGTCCTCCGCCACGACCTCTTAAACCCGGTAGGCATAATAAAACTCGCTACTACCTTTATGGAGGAAAACAAAAATCTGGCAGACTCTGAGGAAGTTGCGATGGTAAAACGCAATGTCAAAAAGCTAGAGGACATTGTTAGAAATGCTTCTGACTACGCGAAACTAGAATTAGATGAAACGCTGGAATTTGTTGAGCTCGATTTGGCCGAAGTCATGGAAAAAGTAATAGTTGATTTGGAACTGTACTTTAGTGATAAAGGCATGAAGGTTAAGTTTAGTCCCGATGGCAGGTTCAAAATCCAAGCAAGCCCCATGATAGAGTCTGTCTTCATAAACCTCCTCTCGAACTCGATAAAATACAGCCCAAAAGGCGCAGAGGTAAAAATTTCAATTGAGGACGGCAAGGGCAAATTGCAAATTTCAGTTGCTGACCGCGGGGAGGGAGTTCCAGACGAATACAAAAAGGTAATATTTGATAGATTCACAAGAAAGGAGAGTGGGGGCATCCAGGGCACTGGACTTGGACTTACCATAGTTTTGCGTATCGTAGAATTGCACAAAGGAAGAGTCTGGGTTGAGGACAATCCCGGAGGCGGAAGCATTTTTAAGGTTGAAATTCCATCATAAAACATTGCGGCCATAGTCCAGGGGTTAAGACTCTAGCTTCCCAAGCTAGCTACGTGGGTTCGAATCCCACTGGCCGCATATACTCCTTTTCGCCTTTTTTTCCTATCTTTCGAACTCGAAACAACCTCGTCCAACACCAATCTGAAAATCAGCAGAATCAGAAGGTATGACAAAGAACCGGGAGGTAGTATATACAAGTATATA